>NZ_JBFUES010000186.1:0-9578 GCF_056403875.1 Bradyrhizobium sp. P2_E8 | reverse complement strand
GTGATGTGCGCGATCGCGCCGAACATGCCGATGCTGATTCTCGCCCGCGGCCTCCAGGGGCTTGGCGGCGGCGGCATCATGCCGGTGGTGCAGACGGTGATCTCCGACGTCGTGAGCCCACGCGAGCGCGGCCAGTACCAGGCCTATTTCTCCAGCGTCTGGATGGTCGGCGGCATCCTCGGCCCGGTCATCGGCGGCGTGTTCGCCGAGCATCTGCACTGGTCGATGATCTTCTGGATCAATCTGCCGCTCGCCGCCGCGGCGATCGCGATGCTGCTGCCGAAGATGAAGAAGATTCCGGTGTTCCACCGCAAGCGCAAGGTCGACTGGCTCGGCGGCGTGCTGCTGATGGCCTCCGCCGTCGTCTTCATGCTGGTGCTGACCTGGGGTGGCACGCGCTACGCCTGGCTCTCGCCGACCGTGCTTGCGATGGTGGGCGGCGCTGTCGCGCTCGCGGTCACCTTCGTCTGGCACGCGCGCCGCGCCGACGAACCGTTTTTGCCGCTGAAGCTGTTGACGGGATCGGTGGCGCCGTTCGCGCTGACGGCCGGCGGTTGCGGGCTTGGTGCGATCACGGGCCTCACCGTGCAGCTCCCGCTTTATTACGAGTCGGTCTATCATCTCAGCGCCAGCGAGGCGGGGCTTGCGCTGATTCCGCTCGCGGCGGTCTCGACCTGCGGCGCGGCGATTGCCGGCCGCACCATGGCGCGTGCCAAGCATTACAAGCGCGTCGCCATTGTCGGCACCTCATGGGCCGCGATTTGCGCGCTGGGCCTGACGCTCACCACCTTGCCGCTCTGGGGCCTGCTGACGCTGATGGCCGCGTTCGCACTCGGGCTCGGCACGACCTTCCCGGTCTGCGTGGTCTCGCTGCAGAATTCGGTCGCGCGTCCGCAAGTCGGCACCATCACCGGCGCGATGAACTTCTTCCGCTCGCTGATGTCCTCGTTCACGGTCGCGGCCTTCGCCGCCATCCTGCTGATCGCGCTCGGCACCGACATTCCGCTCGCCGGTGAGCATCACGCGGCAGGCAGCATCCCTGCGATCCCCGCCGACGACATGCGGCACGCGTTCCGCTACGTCTTCGGCGCCGCCACCGCGCTGATGGCCACCGCCGCGCTCTGCCTGATCATGATGGAGGAGCGGCCGCTGGCAGGCCCGACCGTCGCAACGCAGGTGGAGATGGCGGAGTAGGGTTTAGCCGCCACGATCGGGATCATCGTCGGCATTGCCTGCGCCCGTCTTCCGCGCTTTCGCGGCAAGCTGCTCCTTGAGCTGCGCCAGCGCGTCGGCAGACCAATCACGGACATCGGTAACCGCGACCCAGGCATCGACGTAATGCTCGGGTGCGTAGACATGGCCAAAGCCCATCGGTGTGCCGTTCGCGACCGCCATGTCGACGGCGAGCTGCAGCATCGTGACGACGGGATACCATCGCAGCTCAGGTGATACGTCGGGCCCACGCGGCGCCCTCATCCAGGCCGGAGCCTGATAGGCGTCGCGGTAGGYAAAGAACGTGATCGCGTCACTGGCATATTGCAGATAGACGACGCGCATCGGACCCCAGGGCGCATCTGCCGGCACCGTCGGCCCGTTCTGGTTCATGAAGCGGACGACGCGGCCGTCGCGGAATTCCGGCAGCCAGGCCGGCGAGCCCTGATTGCGGTTCGCRGTGACCGAGCGCCAGATGCGGCTTTCGAACGGCGGCCCGCTCCATAGCGCGCCAGCGATGGGATCGCCGATCGTCTCGAACAGTTCCGCGGATTTCTCCGAGTTCATGGCGCCGAGGCTAAGCCCGTGCAGATACAGTTTTGGCCGCTTGTCCTTCGGCAAGCGCGTCCAGTAGCCGTAGATTTCCGAAAACAGCGCGCGCGCCGCCTCCGCGCCGTATTCGGGCTGAAACATCAATGACAGCRGGCTGTTGAGATAGGAATACTGCACCGCGACGCTGGCGACGTCGCCATGGTGGAGATATTCGACCGTATCCATCGCGGCCGGATCGATCCAGCCGGTGCCGGTCGGTGTAATGACGATCAGTATCTTTCGCTCGAAACCGTGCTGGCGCTTGAGCTCCTCGAGCGCGAGCCGGGCGCGGGCTTGCGCGGTGTCGCGGCTGCCGAGGCCTACATAGACGCGCACGGGATTCTGCGCGAGCCCTCCCGTAACGGCGCCGATTTCCGTCGCGGTCGGGCCTGAGGCAATGAACCGGCGCCCCATGCGCCCGAGCTCCGTCCACTTCACCAGCGACGCAGAACTTCCTGTTTGATCGGGGGCGGCCGGTTGCGGCCGCTCGGGCTCTTGCAAGGCGTCGAGCTCGCGGAAGGAGGAGTCGAGCGCGTTGAACGCCGTGCGGACCAGGACATTGCTGGCGATAGACCAGAACAACAGGCCTGCGACCAGCACGCCGAGGACGTTGGCGACCTTCCGCGGAATCACGAGCCTCGCGCGCGCAGCGAGGAAGCGGACGACAACCGCGAACAGCCGCCCCAGCACCAGCAGCACTGCGAACGTGATCCCGGCAATGACGCAGACCTTGAGTGGATGTGCGGTCTCGACCGGGGCCATCTTCATGACAGTGCGGATCGAGTTCTGCCATTCGGCGGCGCGCCAGAGGAAGACGATCACGATGAGCAGGCAGATTGCTGCCGCCAACGCATTCGCAATCGATCGCGCGCGCGTCGAAGGCTCAGGCAGCTCGAGATAGTGCCAAAGCCGGCGCCACAGGATTCCGGCGAAATAGCCGATCGCAAAGCAGCCACCGGCGAGGGCACCTTGCGTAAGATAGCTGCGCGGGATCAGCGTCGGCGTCAGCGCGGCCGCGAAGAACAGCGCGCCCAGCATGAGGCCGATACCTGATAGCGAGAGGAGTTGTCGCCGAATGAACCACGCGAGACTCTTCAAGGCATCCTCCGGGGTGATGCTATCCCTTGTTGTTCTCCGCAAAGCTGCTCTTCCGCGGCAGCAGGATCGTGAATTCCGTGAACTTGCCCGGCTCTGTCGTGACGTCGATCGTGCCACCGTGTTGCTTCACGATGATGTCGTGGCTCATCGACAGCCCGAGGCCGGTGCCTTCGCCGGCCGGCTTGGTGGTGAAGAACGGGTTGAACATCTTCTCCCTGACCTCGTCTGCAATGCCGGTGCCGTTGTCGCGGATGCGAATCTCGATGGTGTCGCCGCGGTCGCGCGTCGCCGCGATCACCACCGGCTCGTAACCGGACGCACCGCCATCGGCCTTGCGCTTGGTGACGGCGTGGAAGCCGTTCGAGATCAGGTTCAGGAGCACCCGGGTGATCTCCTGCGGAAACACTTCGGCCTGCCCGGCCGCCGGATCGAGCTCGCTCCTGAGCGTCACGTCGAACTGCGGCGTCTCGGCGCGGGCGCCATGATAGGCGAGGTTGAGGCTCTCCTCGACCAGAGCGTTGATGTCGCTGAGCCGGTGCTCGCCGCCGCCCTCGCGCGAATGCAGCAGCATGTTCTTGACGATGGAATCGGCGCGCCGGCCGTGCTGCACGACCTTCTCCAGATTGTCCTTCAGGAGCGCGGTCAGCTCGTCGACCTCGGCACGGACGTCGCCGGCGAGCGGAACGGGCGCGAGCACCTCGTTCAGCTCGTCCGTCAGCTCGGCGGAGAGCGAGGCAAAATTGTTGACGAAGTTGAGCGGGTTCTTGATCTCATGCGCGATGCCGGCGGTGAGCTGGCCGAGGGAAGCAAGTTTCTCGGTCTGGATCAGCCGGTCCTGCGCTGCGCGCAAATCGTCGAGCGACCTGGCGAGCTCCCGCGTGCGGTCCTGGACCTCGTTGAACAGGCGCGTGTTCTCGATGGCGATCACGGCCTGGTCGGCAAAGGTCTTGAGCAGGTTGATCGCCTTGTCCGGGAAATGGCCGGCCTCCCGCCGCGTCACGGCGATGGTGCCGATCGCAGCGCCGTCGCGCAGCATCGGCACCACCAGAATGCTGCGATAGCCTCTGGTCCGCGCCAGCTCCTTCATGGCGTCCGTGAGGTCGGCTTCGTTCTGCATGTCGCTGCGGAACGCATATTCCCCGCTTGCCGCCACCCGGCTGTGGATGCCCGATGCCGACAGCGGCACCGGGAAGGAGCTGAGCAGATCGGCGTTGCCCGCTTCGTTGTCGGTGGTGAAGGCGGCCAGATGCAGCATGCCGTCGATGAGGCGGGTGACCGTGGAGGAATGTCCCCCGATGAGCGCCTTGGCACTGTCGGAGATCGCCTGGAACACCGGCGTGACGTCCGCCGGCGAGGCCGCGATCACCTTGAGGATGTCGGCGGTCGCGGTCTGCCGTTCCAGCGCTTCCCTGGTCGCGTTGAACAGGCTGACATTCTTGATCGCGATCACCGCCTGGTCGGCGAAGGTCTGGAGCAGTCCGACATGGTGCTCGCCGAACGCGCCGGTCTCCCGGCGCGTGGCAATGATGACGCCGATGGCCTCGCCCTCGCTCATCAGGGGGGCGAACAGCATGCTGCGGTAGCCGCGGGCGCGCGCGATGTCGCGTGCGGCCGGCTCGAGCTCCGTGTCGGGCAATTGCGCCGCCGCACCATTGGCCACAAGCTGGTAAGGCGGAAACCGTGCGAACGGCACCGGGAACGAGGCCTGGAGCACGCGATCGCCGGCCGGATCGGTCGGCGTGAACGCCGCAAGGTGCGCAGCGCCGTCGACGTAGCGCAGCACCGCGGTGGAGAAGCCGCCGATCAGCCGGTTGGCGTTGGCGGCGATGGCGTCGAACACCGGCTGCACGTCGGACGGCGAGGCGGCCATCACCTTCAGGATGTCGGCGGTGGCGGTCTGGCGCTCCAGCGTTTCCTTCGTCTCGTTGAACAGCCGCGCATTCTCGATCGCGATCACGGCCTGGTCGGCGAAGGTCTGGAGGAGCTGTACGAGATCGGGCGCGAACGCGCCGGGCTCGGCGCGTGTGACACTGATCATGCCGACCGCCGTGCCCCGGCTCATCAGCGGCATGAAGAGCACGCTGCGGAAGCCGCGCAGCCGCGCCAGATTGCGGTTCAGCTCCGGGACGTGCTCGGCCTCGCTGTCGGGAAACTGGATCGTCTCGCCGCCCCGAACGAGGGCAAAGGTCGGAAAATCCTCGATCCGGCGCGGGAACGATGCCTTCAGCCCTTCGTCCCCGTCCGGGCTGGTCGGCGTGAACGCCACGAGGTGCAGCTCGTCGCCGATGAACTGAAGAACGGTGGCGGAGAAGCCGTCGAGCAGGCGCTTCGAGCTGGACGCGATCGCAGCGAACACCGGCCGGGCATCCGAGGGAGATGCCGCGATTGTGCGCAAGATCTCGGCGCTGGCGTTTTGCCGATCGCGCAGCCGCGTGTTCTCGGCGGCGGCCGACTGCAATTGCCGTTTGAGCTCGTCGATCCCGGCGACATCGTTGGAAGGGGTGGTCATTCGCAATCCGGCTTGGTACCGCGACGGGCGCGGCACCGGGCCGGATTATCACATCTTCTGCGGCCGGAGCCAGCGCCCGCGGGGTGCCGCCGAGACCCGGCTGCCTCACGTGCCCGGCCGCGACACCTCGGTCTCCTTGCTGGTGATGAACTCCAGCAGCACCGGCACGCCTTCCTTCGTCTTCTGGATGCCGCGCCTGATCGCCGGGATGATGTCCTCTGGTCTGGTCACCCGCTCGCCATAGCCGCCGAAGGCACGCGCCATCGCGGCATAGTCGCCGGAAATGTCGGTCGAGCGATATTTCTCGGTCGAGACCGGCATCACCTTCAACTCGATCGCCATCGAGAAATTGTTGAGCAGGATCGACATGATCGGGATGCGCTCGCGTACCGCGGTCTCGAAATCCATGCCGGTGAAGCCGATCGCCGCATCGCCCCAGACATTGATGCAGAGCTTGTCGGGCTTTGCCAGCTTGGCGCCCATCGCGAGGCCAAGGCCGTAGCCGAGCTGCGTCGTCTTGCCCCAGCCAAGATAGGAGAGGGGTTCGACCGCCTTCCAGAACGGCGAGAGCTGGTCGCGCGGGCTGCCGGCATCATGGGTGATGATGGTGTTGTTGATGTCGACGGTGCGCTGGAGGTCCCACAGCACCCGATAAGGGCTCAGCGGCGCGTCGTTGCTGGACAGCTTCGGCATCCACTTTGCCAGCCACTCCTTGTGCGAGGCGGCGATCTCCGCCGCGACGGCCGAGGCGTCGCGATCCTTCGTGACGGTTCTGCCGATCTCTTCCAGCAGCGCATCGAGCACGAGGCCGGCATCGCCGACGAGGCCGATCCTGGCCTCCACATCCTTGTTGAGGTGGTTGGGATCAAGCGTGGAGTGGATGATGGTCTTGCCCTTCGGCATCGCGATGCCMAAACTGGTCTCGGTGAAGGAGCAGCCGACGCCGAAAATCACGTCGGCCTCGCTGAGGAACTTCGGCACCGCGCGCGGCACCGCAAGACCGCCGGAGCCGAGCGACAGCGGGTGTGTCTCCGGAAACGACGACTTGCCTCCCAGGCTGGTGGTGACAGGAATGGCGAGACGTTCCGCAAGCCGTTTCAGTTGCGGCCACGCCTGCGCATAGTGCACGCCCTGGCCGGCATAGATCACCGGCCGTTTGGCGTTGACGAGCAGGGCGGCTGCTTCCTTCACATGCACGGGATCGGCGCCGTACCGGGTGCGCAGCACCGGCGTGTAGTTCAGCGGTTCCGGCACCTCCTCGTTCCACATGTCGGAGGGGATTTCGACGATGACAGGCCCGCCGCGGCCGTTCTTGAGTTTCGTGAAGGCACGGCGGAAGATGTTGGCGACTTCCGCGGCGAGGATGATCGGCTCCGARGACTTCGCGAACGGCTTCATCGCCTCGCTGGAATTGAAGTTCGGCTCGATGTGCGCCAGCCGGCGCTGATAGCCCATCGGCAGCACCAGCACGGGCACGGATTCGCCGAAGCACTGCGCGACGCCGCCCATCGCGTTCTCCGCGCCCGGCCCATGCTGCATGCAGAACGCGCCGATCGTTCGTCCCGACGTCACGCGCGAGATCGCGTCCGCCATGTGGATGCCAACGCGTTCCTGCCGCACCATGACGGGGCGGATCTCGGCCGTGGCCGCATGCTCGATCAGATGGTTGACGGGATAGCCGCAGAGGATCTCGATGCCCTCGCGCCTCATGATTTCCGCAATGGCGGTGCCGAGCTTCATGGCGTCTCTCTCCCTGGCGAGGCCGGTTGCTCCGGCCGATTGGGGGAGAGAGGATCAGGAAATATCGGAGCGGTAAAGCGCGGGGGTGCGAAGGAGGCGGTAGGTCAGGTATGCAGCGCCGGCGTCCAGCCGCACGGACCCGCAAGGCCATTGCATCAGCGCTTCGGTGCCGTGGCCTCCTACTTGCAGTTTTTGCAGATCGTCAGCTTGCGCTTTAACGCTTCCTCTTCTTGATCGATCAATTGCTGCGCCGTATCCGGATTGGGCTTGGAACCCTTTGCTGCGCGCGACGTCGTGGCTCGCCTCGTCTGCTCCGGAGTGTCATTGTCGTCGACGGCGCTAAAGCCGTCATAGTCAGCGGCTGGATTCGGCGAGTGTGGAGGCCCGCCAGTCGCTGGTGTCGACGGCACCCTGTCGGACGCTGCCGGGGAATTCCTGGCGCTCGCCCGTGGCGGCGATGCCTTGGGTGGAGCAAGCGAAACCGGCGGCGCGACCGAGGTCTGTCCTCTCGCGCTGTCGTGCGACCATGCGCCGACAAACATGAGGCCGAGAGCCAAGAGCGTCACGCTTCTCATCCGCATCCTCTCGGCAGTTCTGGTTCAACGATCGATGGCATGGCCCGCCGAGCCACGACGGCGTGCAGAGTATCAGGACTCAGATGGCCGTCAAAGCGCCGTAGCCCGGATGGTGAGCGGCAAAATCCGGGACGACCGTATCGATTCGCGGGTACGCGATTGCCCTCCGCTCTGCGCCCGACAGGCAAAACACACGATCGCCGGGCGACCGCGATCGTCGGCCTCAGATCAACGTCCCCGAGTGGACGCTCGCATGGGCGAGCAACGACTGGATCACGATGTTGTCGCCGGGGCCTCCGTCCAGCACGTCGACGCCGCCGCCGCCGATCAGCACGTCATCGCCAAGCCCACCGAGCAGCGTATCGTTGCCCGCGCTGCCGATGAGCACGTCGTCGCCGGCGCCGCCGTCGAAAACGAGGTGCGGCCCGCCGGGGCCGACGCCCGACGCCTCGATCACGTCRTCGCCGCCGAGTCCGTTGATGGTGATGGTGTCGTTGAAGTCGAAGTTCTCGATCACGATCTGGCTTGCGAGACCGTCGATCACCAGCGCGCCATTGCTGTTGAGCGAAAGCGAGATGACGTCGTCCCCGCCCGTGCCGTTGATCACGATCTTGTCGGCCGCGCCGTCGCCGCCTGCGGTGCCGGGGACGCCGCCCAGATCGATCTTCACTTCCGTCACGTCGGTGCCGCTCATGTCTCCGACATTGATCGTGTCGGCGCCGCCGCGGGCATTGAACGCGATCGTTTCGACGCCGTGCGTGTCCATCGTGATCGAGGCGACGTCCCGCGTCAGCTCGGCACGCCCTCCATTCGCGAAGATGTTGATGGTTTCGGCGATGTTGGCGCCGTTGAACAGCAGCGTGTCGGTACCGCCCTGGCCCTCGATCGTGTCGTTGTCGTCGCCCGGATTCCAGACGAAGGTGTCGTTGCCCGCGCCCATCAGCGCGACGTCGTTTCCGTCGCCGCCATTGATCAAGTCGTCGCCCTGACTGCCGCGGATGGTGTCGTTGCCGAGTCCGCCGTTGATCGTGAGTTGCAGCACGCCGGCCGCAAGCCCGCTCGCATCGATCACGTCGTCGCCGCCGAGGCCGTTGAGCGTCAGCTGATCGGTCGCGTCCATGGAGACCAGGTTGGTGGTCGCATGGAGGCCGAAGACGGTCACGCCGCCGGCATTGCCAGTGACGCCGAACGTGTCGGCGCCCTGGGTGGCATCGACCGTGACGGTGTCGACGGCGCCGTCGGGCGTTCCGGCCGAACCGCCGAGGTCGATGTTCACCCGCGTCACGTCGGTTCCGGTCAGATCCCCCACGGCGATGTGGTCAGCGCCGCCCAGCGCGTGGATATCGACGTGCTCGACCCCGTGCAGGTCCATCGTGATGTTGCCGACGTCGCGCGTGAGCAGGGCGTGATCGCCGTTGGCCGTGATGGTGAGGTTCTCGGCGATGTTGGCACCGGAGAACCGCAACGTGTCGACGCCGGTGCCGCCTTCGACGGTGTCGCTGCCATCGCCCGGATTCCACTGGAACACGTCACGGCCGGCGCCGAGCTGCACGAGGTCGTCGCCGCGGCCGCCGACGACGGAATCATTGCCGTCGCCGCCGATCAGCGTATCGTTGCCGGCGCTGCCGACGATCGTATCGTTGCCGGCGCCGCCGTCGATCGTCAGGTGCACGATTCCCGCGGCAAGCATGGCCGCCGAGATCGTGTCGTTGCCGCCGAGGCCGTCGATGACGAGCGCGTCGTTTGCGCCTTCCGCGTTGGTAATGGCAAGAGCGGCGGGCAATCCTGTGACCGAAACTGACGTGCCCGAGCCGGACACCTGGATCGTATCGGCTGCGCTCGTGCCGTTGAGC
>NZ_JBFUES010000185.1:0-9611 GCF_056403875.1 Bradyrhizobium sp. P2_E8 | reverse complement strand
GCGCTAACCCACCCTACGATGTCTACGATATCAGCCCATCAACCCGGATAGGTGTAGGCCGTCTTCACCGTCGTGTAGAACTCGCGCGCATAGGAGCCCTGCTCGCGGGCGCCGTAGCTCGAGCCCTTCCGGCCGCCGAACGGCACGTGATAGTCGACGCCGGCGGTCGGCAGGTTGACCATCACCATGCCGGACTCGCTGTTGCGCTTGTAGTGCGAGGCGTATTTCAGGCTGGTGGTGCAGATGCCGGACGCGAGGCCGAACTCGGTGTCGTTGGAGATCGCGAGCGCCTCTTCGTAGTTCTTGGCGCGGATGACGGCGGCGACCGGGCCGAAGATCTCTTCGCGCGCGATGCGCATGTTGTTGTTGGCTTCGGTGAACAGCGCCGGCTGGAGATAGTGGCCGGGCGTCTCGCGCTTGAGCAGCTCGCCGCCGAAGGCGAGCTTTGCGCCCTCGTCCTGGCCGATCTTGATGTAGCGCAGGTCCTGGTCGAGCTGGCTCTGGTCGACGACGGGGCCGATATGCACGCCGGCCTTGAGCGCGTCGTCCACCGACAGGCCCTTCAGGCGCTCGGCCACCGCGGCGACGAAGCGGTCGTGGATGCCTTCGGTGACGATCAGGCGCGAGGAAGCGGTGCAGCGCTGGCCGGTCGAGAAGTAGGCGCCGTTGACGGCGACTTCGACGGCGGTCTTGAGGTCCGCGTCGTCGAGCACGACCAGCGGATTCTTGCCGCCCATCTCGAGCTGGAACTTCTTCATCGGGTTCGACAGCACGCAGGCCTGCGCGATCTTGCGCCCGGTCTGCACCGAGCCGGTGAAGGAGATCGCGGCGACGTCGGGATGATCGAGCAGGGTCTGGCCGACCACGGAGCCGGAGCCGACGACGAGGTTGAAGACACCGGCCGGAATGCCGGAGCGGGTGATGATCTCGGACAGCGCATGCGCGGAGCCCGGCACCAGCTCGGCGGGCTTGAACACGACAGTGTTGCCGTAGCAGAGCGCGGGCGCGATCTTCCAGGCGGGGATCGCGATCGGGAAATTCCAGGGCGTGATCATGCCGACGACGCCGACGGGCTCACGGGTGAGCTCGACATCGAGACCGGGACGGACGGACGCACCCTTCTCGCCGATCAGGCGCAGCGCTTCGCCGGCGAAGAATGCAAAGATCTGGCCGGCACGGGCGACCTCGCCGATGCCCTCGGGGAGCGTCTTGCCTTCCTCGCGGGCGAGCAGGCGGCCGAGCTCTTCCTTGCGGGCGAGGATTTCGAGGGAAATCTTGTTCAGCGCGTCGTAGCGCACCTGCGGCGTCGACTGCGCCCAGGCGGGGAAGGCGGCCTTGGCTGCCGCAATCGCCTTCTCGGTCTGCGCCTTGTCGGCCTTGGCGTACTCGCCGACGAGATCGTTGRTGTTGGAGGGGTTGATGTTCTTGGTGACGCCGGAGCCGTCGACCCATTCGCCGCCGATGAAGTTCTTCAGGATCGCAGTCATCTCATTCCTCCAGGGGAAGTTTCTTACCGAACGAGGCACGGGCGCTTGTCGTCAAACGTCCAGCCGGGGATCAGGTCCTGCATGGCAATAGCGTCATCCCGGGCGCCGAGTCCATGCTGCTTGTAGAGGTCATGCGCGGCGTCGATGGCCGCCCTGTCGATTTCGATACCCAGGCCCGGCCTGTCGGGGACCGCAATCTTGCCGCCCTTGATCTGGAGCGGCTCCCTGGTCAGCGCCTGGCCGTCCTGCCAGATCCAGTGGGTGTCGATCGCGGTGACCTTGCCCGGGGCGGCGGCGCCGACATGGGTGAACATGGCGAGCGAAATGTCGAAATGGTTGTTGGAGTGCGAGCCCCAGGTCAGGCCGTTGTCCCGGCAGGTCTGGGCCACGCGCACCGAGCCTTGCATGGTCCAGAAATGGGGATCGGCCAGCGGAATGTCCACCGCCCCCAGGCGCAGCGCGTGGGAGAGCTGGCGCCAGTCGGTAGCGATCATGTTGGTCGCCGTCGGCAGGCCCGTGGCGCGGCGGAACTCGGCCATGATCTCGCGGCCGGAGAAGCCGGCCTCGGCGCCGCAGGGGTCCTCGGCATAGGCGAGGATGCCGTGCATGTCCTTGCAGAGGCTGACGGCCTCGTCGAGCGACCAGGCGCCGTTCGGGTCCAGCGTGACACGCGCGTCGGGAAAGCGCCTGGCGATCGCGGTGACGGCCTCGATCTCCTGCTCGCCGCGGAGCACGCCGCCCTTGAGCTTGAAGTCGGCGAAGCCGTAATGGTCGTGGGTGGCCTCCGCGAGCCGCACCACGGTCTCCGGCGTCATCGCTTCCTGATGGCGGAGGTTGAACCATTCCGCCTTGCCGGTCTCGCCGGTGACGTAGTCGAGCCTGGACTTGCGGATGTCGCCGACGAAGAAGAGATAGCCGAGCGTCTCGACGCTCTTGCGCTGCTGGCCTTCGCCGAGCAGCGCGGCGACCGGCAGGTTGAGATGCTGGCCGAGCAGGTCGAGCAGCGCGGACTCGATCGCCGTGACCGCATGGATCATGACGCGGAGGTCGAAGGTCTGCTTGCCGCGGCCGCCGGCGTCACGATCGGCGAAGGCCGTGCGGACGTCGGCGAGGATGTTGTTCATCGCGCCGACGGTCTTGCCGATGACGAGATCGCGGGCATCCTGGAGCGTCTGCCAGATCTTCTGCCCGCCCGGCACCTCGCCGACGCCGGTGTGGCCGGCATTGTCGGTGAGGATGACGATGTTGCGGGTGAAGAACGGCGCATGCGCGCCGCTCAGATTGAGGAGCATGCTGTCGCGGCCCGCGACCGGGATCACCTGCATCGCCGTGACGACCGGTGCGCCGGCGACTGGCGCGCCGGAGATTTCAGTCTGGGCCATCGCGCGCTCCTCCCTGCTGTGTTCGGTCGTTATTCTGCAGCCTGTTGTGACGAGCGGATGGCGGGCAGGTTCTTGACCAGCGCGGTGAGCTCCGCAATCTCCTGCTCGGTGAGATCGGTCAGTGGCGGGCGAACCGGGCCGGAGTCGCGGCCGATCACCTTCATGCCGGCCTTGATGATCGAGACCGCATAGCCCTTCTTGCGGTTGCGGATCGCGATCAGCGGCAGGATGAAATCCTTCAGCCCGGCATGGATCGTCGCGTGATCGCGCTTGCGCACGGCGGCGTAGAAATTGGTCGCGAATTCCGGCACGAAGTTGAACACGGCCGAGGAATAGGTCGTCACGCCCATGTCGAGATAGGGCAGCGCGAAGGTTTCCGCGGTCGGCAGGCCGCCGATATAGGTGAGACGGTCGCCGAGCTTGGTGTAGACGCGGGTCATCAGCTCGATGTCGCCGATGCCGTCCTTGTAGCCGACGAGGTTCGGGCAGCGCTCGGCGAGGCGGGCCAGCGTGTCGGGCTGGAGGATGGCATTGTCGCGGTTGTAGACGATGACGCCGATCTTCACGGCGGCGCAGACCGCCTCGACATGGGCGGCAAGGCCGTCCTGCTCGGAATGGGTGWGATAGGGCGGCAGCAGCAACAGGCCGTCGGCGCCGGCCTTCTCGGCGCCAACAGCGATCTCGCGGGCGATCGCGGTGCCGTAGCCGGTGCCGGCGAGCACGGGCACGCGGCCCTTGGTCTCCTCGACGGCGATCTTGACGATTTGCGGAACCTCGGTCGGCGTCAGCGAGAAGAACTCGCCGGTGCCACCGGCGGCGAACAGGCCTGCGACGTCATAGCCGCACAGCCAGTCCATGTTGGCCCGGTAGGTCGCCTCGTCGAAGGAGTAATCCGCCTTGAACGGCGTGACGGGGAAGGACAGGAGGCCCGATCCGATCTTCTGGGCCATTTCCTGCGGGGTCATCTTGCTCATGGGCGCGGCTCCCTAATTGCGTGTTGTGGAGGACGCAAGCCTGCGCGTCCATGCGCCGTGGTTTAGGAGACCGTTCGATGCGCGTCCAAGCCAAAGCCTATATCGACTGATGCGAAATCAGCATCAATCTTCCATGGTCTCCGCCGAGGACAACTCACCTGCGATTTTGACCAGCGCCGACAGCAGCGGATTCTCGTCGTCGCGGCGCCAGACCATGAACAGCTCGACYGGGACACGCGTGCGCAGCTTCAGGGGGCGCAGCCGCACGTCGGAGATCTTCAGGCTTGCGGCCGCGGCCGGCACGATGGCAAGGCCGAGGCCGGCACGGACCATGGCGAGGATCGAGTGGATCTGGCTCAGGTGCTGGACATAGCGCGGCAGCACGTCGGCGCGGGTGAACAGCGCCACCAGGAGATCGTGGAAGTAGCGGCTCTCATAGGGCGAATACATCACGAAGGGCTGGTCGTCGAAATCCTTGATGGTGATGCTGTCGGCGCTCGCCAGCGGGTGCTTCTTCGGGATCGCGGCAAGCAGGGGCTCGGCGACGACGCGGCGGCTGGCAACTTCAGGGCGCGCGATCGGCGGCCTGAGCAGGCCGGCGTCGATCTGGCCCGAGCTGAGCGCTTCGAACTGATCGCCGGAGACCATCTCCTTCAGCGAGAAATCGACTTCGGGCAGCTTGGCGCGGCACGCCGCGACGAGCTCGGGGAGGAAGCCGTAGGCGGCCGCTGCCGTAAAGCCGATCTTGAGCGAGCCGGTCTTGCCCAGCGCGATGCGGCGGRCGACCTGGGAGGCGCTTTCCGCAAGCTTCAGGATGCGCCGCGCCTCCGGCAGGAAGCTGCGGCCCGCAGGGGTCAGGCGCACCGAACGGCTGGTGCGCTCCAGCAGCGGCGCATCGATGATGTGCTCGAGCACCTGGATCTGCCGCGAGAGCGGCGGCTGGGTCATGTTCAGCCGCGCGGCGGCGCGGCCGAAATGCAGTTCCTCCGCCACCGTGACGAAACAGCGGAGCTGGTTGAGGTCGAACATCGATACATGCCTTAGATGAATAAGGCGTTTCCCCGGCACTTCTAGCATCGATCATCCCCAAAACAAAGACGGCGGCTTTTTGGGCCGCCGTTGAGTTGCCTGGTCAAGCTCCCGTGGGAGCCCTCAGGAGGAACGTTTGAGCACCACCCGCTCGATCTTGCCCACCACGACGAGATAGGCGAACGCGGCGACCAGCGCGTTGGCGCCGACGAACAGCAGTGCACCGTTGAAGGAGCCGGTCGCGGCCAGGATGTAGCCGATCACGATCGGGGTGGTGATCGAGGAGAGGTTTCCGAAGGTGTTGAACAGGCCGCCGGAGACGCCGCCGGCTTCCTTCGGCGAGGTGTCAGAGACGACGGCCCAGCCGAGCGCGCCGATGCCCTTGCCGAAGAAGGCGAGCGCCATGAAGCCGACCACCAGCGCCTGTCCGTCGACATAGTTGCAGGCGATGATCGACATCGACAGCAGCATGCCGCCGACGATCGGAATCTTGCGCGCCATGGTCAGCGACCCCGTGCTGCGCAGGATCGCGTCCGAGATGATGCCGCCGAGCACGCCGCCTATGAAGCCGCACAGTGCGGGCAGCGTCGCGACGAAGCCGGCTTGCAGGATCGACAGGCCGCGCTCCTTGACGAGGTAGACCGGGAACCAGGTCAGGAAGAAATAGGTCAGCGTGTTGATGCAGTACTGGCCGAGATAGACGCCGAGCATCATGCGGTTGGAGAGCAACTGGCGGATATGGTCCCACCCGGAGCCAGCCTCCGGCACGCGCTCCTGCTTCAGATCGTCTCTGGGCGCGTCGAGATCGACCAGCGCGCCGCCTTCCTTGATGTAGTCGAACTCGGCCTCGTTGATCCCGGGATGCTCCTTCGGGCCGTAGATGGTCTTGATCCAGACGAGGCCCATGACGACGCCGAGGGCGCCCATCGCGAAGAACACGAAGCGCCAGCCGTAAGCGTGGGCAATCCAGCCCATCAGCGGCGCGAAGATCACGGTGGCGAAATACTGTCCCGAGTTGAAGAAGGCGGACGCGGTGCCGCGCTCATTGCCGGGAAACCAGGCCGCGACGATGCGGGCATTGGCGGGGAAGGAGGGCGCCTCCGCGATGCCGACGAGGAAGCGAAGTGCGAACAGCACGACGATCGCGGTGCCGGCGCTGAAGAAGCCGACCCAGCCCTGCATCATCGTGAACAGCGACCAGACGATGATGCTGAAGGCATAGACGAGGCGCGAGCCGTAGCGGTCGAGCAGCCAGCCGCCCGGCACCTGCGCGATCACATAGGACCAGCCGAACGCCGAGAAGATGTAGCCCATCGCGACGGGATCGAGATGCAGCTCCTTGGAGAGCGCGGGGCCTGCGATCGAGAGCGTGGCGCGGTCGGCGTAATTGACGGTCGTGACCAGGAACAACATGGTCACGATGAACAGCCTGACGCGAGACCTCCTCACGTCCGCTGCGGACACCACTGCGCTCATCACGCGCCTCCTTAGAACTCGAATGTTTCCTCACCACGACTCCTAGAGGCGCGCGCGGCAAAGTGTCCAAGTTGAAGGGAGTATCGATCGATGCCGTTTTTGGATTGATGGAACGGCAGGTGGGAGGGAACGATTGTGAGCTGACGAGCATGCGTAGGCAAGATGGCGCCACGCACTCAACTGTCATTCCCCGCGAAGGCGGGGAATCCAGTACGCCGCGGCTTCTCGATTCAATCACAGCCGTCACGGAGTATTGGATCGCCCGCCTTCGCGGGCGATGACAGCAGGTGTGTGGGGAGGGCGAGCCACGAGCTCGCAATGACGGCGTGGAGAGAGCTCGCTCTCGCTTCTTACCGCTGCGCGCCCGGCAACAGCGGCGCCAATAGTCCCCGCGTCACGCCCGGCGGCACGGCATCGAGGCCGAGCACGGCGCTCGCTGYGGGAAGCGCCGCATCCGCCATTGCGGCGTGGCCTTCGGCGCTTGGATGCACGGCGCCGCCATAGACGGCGGAGAGCACGCCCCAGGTGGCGTCGTGGATGTCGGTCGGCTGGCTCGCGGCCGGCAGGCCTTGCGGGTAGGTCATCGCCGCGAAGTAGCTGTCGTTGGCGTCGCGGATCCAGCGGGCGCGCGGCAGATAGGCGCGATACTCCGAGGCGCCGCGGCCGCACAGCATCGGCTGGCTCGCCGCCGTCACGATGTCCGGATTGAAGCTCTGGCCGTTCTCGGCAAAGCAGGTGCGGTCGAATTCGGGATCGTTGCCGGAATGCGCGCAGAAGCCGTGATCTGCGAACGCTGCCTGATGCGCGTCGACGAAGGTCATGCGGTCGGCTTCGGGATCGCGGCACAGCGCGCCGCGGGTGCAGGTGGCGAGCCCCTTCAGCTGCGGCAGGAATTCGGTGTCGACGAAGGTCGAGACGCGGGCGAGGCGCTGCGGGTCGGCGTTGAAGGACGGATGAATGTCGAAGCCGGCGCGGCCGCCGCGGCAGGGCACGCCGCCGTCGGCGAGCGCCGGATTGGCGTAGGAGACATAGACCACATGCGAGAGGTCGCCGCCGACGAGCGGCTTCAGCGCCTCGCGCAGCTTGACGAAATTCTGCGGCAGCTCGCGCGCCAGCGCATCGCGGGATTCGTCGACGCTCGCCATCACGCCGGAGCGGCGGAACAGCGCGCGCTCGGTCGCGGTGTCGACGATGACGTCGGCGACGAGACCGGAGAAGTAGACATCATTGGCACCGACCGAGAGCAGCACGAGGTCGAGCGTGCGGTCCGGCTGGCGCTTTTTCGCCGCGGTGAGCGCCTCGCGCAGCTCGGCGACCTGCGCGTTCACGCTGGTCTGGCAATTGCCGTTCTTGCTGGGCGCGCATTCGCGGGCGCGCTGCGAGCCGAGCAGCCCGTCGCCGATGCTGGCGCCGGTGCAGGCGAGCGGCAGAAAGGTCACCGCGATGTGGGTGTAGCGCACTGCGAGCGCCAGCGCGGTGCGGGCCTGGTAGCTGTAGAGCGAGCGGTGGCAGGGGGAGTTGAACCAGAGCGCGCCGTAGCGCTGCCAGTTGGCGAGCGTATCCGGCGCCTCGCAGGCGCGTCCGCCTTTGTAGCTGGCGCGGCTCGGCCGGTAGTATTGCCCGCCGGCGGTGCCGAGATAGGAGCGGAAGCAGAAACCTTCGTCCGACAGCGCCAGCGGCCGGTCGGGATTGCCTTCACCCGAGGCAATACTGTCGCCGAGGCCGGCGACGAAGACGTCGCGGACCTGGATCTCGGCCTGAACGCGCTGGGTCGGATCGGAGCCGGAGGAGACGTCGACGCTCGCGACCGTCTGCTTGCCGTAGCGGACGCGCAGGTTGACCGGTTCGGCGCAGTCGAAGGTCGATTGTCGCGRCCCGTCGCCGTCGTCGAACGACCAGGCGCAGGTGGCGCCGACCGGCACCGCGCCGACGAGGCGCACGGTGACGGGGTGGTCGACCGGGGTGATGTAGTCTTCCTTGGTGTTGTCGCGGGTGCAGGGCTGATTGACCCGGCCCTGGAGGTCGATGCAGAGCCGGTTGACCATGTTGCGGGCCCAGCCGCGGCCCTCGCTCTGGAGCTCCAGCGACTGCTCGGCGGCGAGGATGCTGCGGTTGCGCGCGTTCTCCACATGAAGCAGGAAGTCGCGCTCCTCGCGGAACAGGCGGAAGCGGTTGCGCACCTCCCAGGAAATCTGCATGGCGCCGGCGTCCTGCGCGGCTGCGCGCTCGGGCTGCAAAGCAGTCAAAATCCCGGCAAGCAGCAGGGCGCCTGCGAAGAAGGTGCGAAGAGATGATCGGATCATGGCCCGCGTGTTCAACGGCAAAGTTGAGGCGGAAATAAGAGAGGATTGCTCCCCCGCCCGCAACCTTTGTCTGACGATCTTGCGCGCCGCCGTCCAGCGCCTCAGCGCTTGCTGGCCTGCCGAAGCGACCGTTCGCGCTCCATCGCCGCCACCTGCTTGGGCAGGTTGCCCTGGGCGCAGGCCTCCGCCAGCCGCCGTCGCTCCTGCCAGGGCTCGACCACGTTCATCCAGAGCTCGCGTGCGCCCATGATGGAGATGGCGAGGCCGAACGGGATCACGAAATAGAGCAGGCGGAACACCAGCAGCGTCGCCAGAAGCTGCTCGCGGCCGAATTCCGGCAGCGCCACCAGCATGGCGGCGTCGAATACGCCGATCGAGCCGGGGGCATGGCTGGCAAAGCCGAGCAGGGTCGCCAGGATGAACACGACGGCGAGCGACAGGAAGTCGATCGGCGGATTGGCCGGCATCAAGAGGTACATCGCCGTGGCGCAGAAGCCGAGATCGACCACGCCGATCAGGATCTGCACCAGCGTCAGCGGTGCCGAGGGCAACACCACCTTCCAGCCCTTCTGGCCGAGCTCGCGGCGCTTCTCGCCCATGCACAGCCAGACCAGATAGGCGCCGATCGAGGCGAGGCCGCCGAGCGCGATCAGCCGATTGATCGGCGACGGGAGCTGATCCATGTAGGAGGCGGCATCGGGATGGATGGCCATGCCGATCGAGAGCACGAAGATGTTACCGAGCCAGAAGGTCAGGCCTGACAGGAAGCAGATTTTCGCAACGTCGATCGCGTTCAGCCCATAATCCGAATAGATCCGGAAACGGATCGCGCCGCCCGTGAACACCGTGGCGCCGATGTTGTGGCCGATCGAATAGGACGTGAAGCTGGAGAGCGCTGCAATGCGATAGGGCACGTGCCTCTTGCCGATCGTTCGCAGTGCAAAAAAGTCGTAGAAGGTC
>NZ_JBFUES010000184.1:0-9631 GCF_056403875.1 Bradyrhizobium sp. P2_E8 | reverse complement strand
TGCCAGATCAGGACCAGCCCGAAGCCGGCCATGGCTGCGCCATAGCCGGCCCATTGCAGCTGGTTGACCATGAAGCTCGATCGCGGCCAGGGAACCGTACCCGTGCCCTGTCCGATCCAGAGCAGCCCGACGGCGAGGACAAACAGGCCTGCGATCAGCAGAAATCTGCGCATGCGTTCCTCCCCGTTGGTCTGCTTCGTCGCGGTCCACGGACATGAACGTTTGCCGCGGCCACGAAAACTTCCGGCCAGACTAGCCGTAGCTTCGGTCCGGATACAATGGTCGTGGATGCAAGACTGCCGGGAGAGGACGCATGTTCGCGCGCAAGATGATCCTGGGGACCGCGGCTGCGGCCGCGCTCGTTGCGGCCTATGCCGTCATTCCGCGTCATGCGGATCTGCGGGCGTTCGACCCGGCCGAAATGGCGCGGCTGGAGACCGCGATGTGGCGCGACTATTACGACAAGCGCTATGGCGCGCTGTTCTACCATCTCTACGAATCGACGCGGACGCAGTTCGGCTTTTCTCCGCTTCAAAGCCTGCATGTCGCGTTCAGCGCGGCCGAGGCCGCCAGGACGTTCCAGCCGACGCGGTCGCGCCGGGAGGCCGATGCAGCCCTGCCGGCCCTCGTGGCGTACTACCGCAACTTTGCGCCGGCCGCGCCTGTGGCATTCGACGTCGAGGAGGCCGCCCGTCTCGAACTCGACTGGTGGCAGGCGCGCCGCGAAGCGGTGGCTCCGCGCGACTATGGCCTCACCATCGCGCGCGTGGCCGCGCTGACATACGGCAGGGCCGCCGATGATACCGGCATCAGACAGTTCGGCATCGCCCGGGCGGAAGCCATGGCGTTTCGCGATGCGCGGGGTGAGGCGATCACCGATGCCGACTGGATGAGGATCGAGAATCAGCTCGGGGAGGCCTACCGGACGCTCAAGGCAAGCACCGGCCGCTAGAGCTCGAGAGCCTCGCACAAACAAAAAGCCCCGGACGATGCCGGGGCTTTGACGTCTGAACTTGCGTTCGGATCAGTACTTCGCGACGACCGGACCGGTCCAGTTGAAGCGGTAGACCAGCGAGGTCGAAACCGTCTGATTCCAGCTGTTGGCGCGGATGCTGTTGACCAGCGGAACGTTGCCGGCGTCGAGCAGCTCGGTCTGGGTCTTGGCATTGTAGAAGGCCGAGCGATATTCGGTCTTCATGAACCAGCCGGGCGAGGTGATGCCGAAGATATTCAGGCTGTTCTCGACGCCGCCACCGACGAACCAGCCGTTGCGGTTGTAGCTGCCGAGGTGAGCGCCGACGGGCACGCCTGCGAGGTTCGTGAAGTTGGTCTGGCCGAAGTGAGCGCCGGAGTAACCGCCGTTGACGTAGGAGAGAACGTTCGGGGCGACCAGCCAGCCGAGACGAACGCCCGCGGCCCAGGAGTCTTCCAGCTTCTGGCTGCCGGTGATTTGGAAGAGCGGATCCTGAATGGTGGCGCGGATGCTGCCGAACTGACCGTCAGCGAACACACCGGCGACCCAGGTGCTGTTGAACTGCCAGTCGTAGCCGAGACCGACGGTGCCGAACCAGCCCGAGCCACCCTGGCGCTGGGTGATCGTCAACGGCGTGCCGGTTACCGTATCAACGACGCTCTGGTCAGCGTTCGAGAGGCCACCGCCGCCACCACCGAAGATGTAGAAGCCGGTCCAGTTGGCGACGGGCGCCGCCACCGGGGCCTTCACGTAGGGGCGGGCCGCAAGGTCAGCCGCCGAGGCCGAACCGGTCATCGCCGCAACTGCGGTCAGAGCCAGCAAAATCTTCTTCATGATAAAATCCCCAACCTTGGTCTGTAGCAGGCGCGAGCGCACTGGAGTTCGTGTCGTCTGATGCCCGGACTATAGCCGGTTCTCGCCGAAATGCTGTTGCCGGGCAGGCACACTCGCCGGAAAACGCCCATCGGCCGGGCCTGGGGGCGAGGATGTCGAAATTTCAAAAAGATATGCGTTTTCAGATTGTTACGTGAATTTGCAAATCTTCGGTTCGGGTAAGGTTTCGTTAGTGAGCGCAGCTTTGTCCGAAACGGAGGCAGTCCTGCCTCAGCCCTGGCCCCTGTGAGCCGCTGGCCGAGTCGCGGGCTGGCGTGCGGCGAGTCGCGGCGACGTGGCGCATCAAGCGCCGGGACAGGGCGGTATCGTCTCCACCAATGAAAAAGCCCCGGACTTGAGCCGGGGCTTTTTGACGGGAGCGCACCAGGTCAGACGTCCAGCAGATCCTCATTGGCAAACTCGGCCTTGTCCGAGATGAACGCGAAGCGCGCCTCGGCCTTGGTTCCCATCAGGCGCTCCACCGAATCCGCCGTGGTGTCGCGGTCGTCGGCCAGCAGGACCACCTTCAGCATGGTCCGCTTGGCCGGATCCATGGTGGTCTCCTTGAGCTGCGCCGGCATCATCTCGCCSAGGCCTTTGAAGCGGTTCACCTCGACCTTGGCGTTGGCGTTGAACTCGCTCTTGATCAGCGCCTCCTTGTGCGCGTCGTCGCGGGCGTAGACCGACTTCGAGCCGTGGGTGAGCTTGTAGAGCGGTGGCACCGCGAGGAAGAGATGGCCCTCGTCGATCAGCCGCGGCATCTGCCGGTAGAAGAAGGTAATCAGCAGCGAAGCGATGTGGGCGCCGTCGACGTCGGCATCGGTCATGATGATGATGCGCTGGTAGCGCAGATCCTCTTCGCGATATTGCGCCAGCGTGCCGCAGCCGATCGCCTGCACGAGGTCGGAGAGCTGGGCGTTCGCCGTCAGCTTGTCCTTGCCGGCCGAGGCGACGTTGAGGATCTTGCCGCGCAGCGGCAGCACGGCCTGGGTCTTGCGATCGCGCGCCTGCTTGGCGCTGCCGCCGGCCGAGTCGCCCTCGACGATGAAGAGCTCTGAGCCCTCGGTGCCGGCATCGCTGCAGTCGGCGAGCTTGCCGGGCAGGCGGAGTTTCTTGCCCGCGGTCTTGCGCGCCGTCTCCTTCTCCTGGCGGCGGCGCAGGCGCTCTTCGGCGCGGTCGATCACGAAGTCGAGCAGCTTGTTGGCCTGGTTCGGATTGCCCGAGAGCCAGTGGTCGAACGGATCCTTCATCGCCTGTTCGACGATGCGCTGCGCTTCCGCCGTGGCGAGGCGATCCTTGGTCTGGCCCTGGAATTCAGGCTCGCGCACGAACACCGAGAGCATCACGGCCGCACCGACCATCACGTCTTCCGACGTAATGGACGAGGCGCGCTTGCCCTGGCCGACGCGCTCGGCGTGATCCTTCAGGCCGCGCAGCAGCGCGCTGCGCAGGCCCGATTCATGCGTGCCGCCATCAGGCGTCGGCACCGTGTTGGTGTAGGACGAGAGGAAGCCGTCGGCATCCGCGGTCCAGGCGACCGCCCATTCGCAGGCGCCATGCGCGCCGTTGCGCCCCGACTTGCCGGAGAAGATGTCGGGATGCACCAGCGTGTCGGCGTGGATCGCGGCGGCGAGATAATCCTTCAACCCGCCGGGGAAGTGGAACGTCGCTTCCGCCGGCACGTCCTCGACGCCCTTGAGCAGCTCGGGCACGCAGTTCCAGCGGATCTCGACGCCGCCGAACAGATAGGCCTTGGAACGCGTCATCTTGAACAGGCGCTGCGGCTTGAACGCGGCCTTCGCGCCGAAGATGTCGGTATCGGGCTTGAAGCGCACGCGCGTGCCGCGGCGGTTGTTGATCTTGCCGAGATCCTCGAGCTTGCCCTTGGGGTGCCCGCGCTCGAACGTCATGCGGTAGAGTTTCTGGCTGCGCGCGACCTCGACCTCGAGAAGGGAGGAGAGGGCGTTCACCACGGAGATGCCGACGCCGTGCAGGCCGCCCGAGGTCTCGTAGACCTTGCTGTCGAACTTGCCGCCCGAATGCAGCGTGCACATGATGACTTCGAGCGCCGACTTCTTCGGAAACTTCGGATGCGGATCGATCGGGATGCCGCGACCGTTGTCGGTGACGGTGAGAAAGCCGTCCGCGCTGAGGTCGACGCCGATGAAGGTCGCGTGCCCGGCCAGCGCCTCGTCCATCGAGTTGTCGATGACTTCGGCGAACAGGTGATGCAGCGCCTTCTCGTCGGTTCCGCCGATATACATGCCGGGCCGGCGCCGCACCGGTTCCAGGCCTTCGAGCACCTCGATGTCCGCCGCGGTGTAGTCGGCTTCCGCGCCGCCCGCGCGTGGCGCCGCCTTGGCGGCGCGGGGCTTGGGCTCGTCGCCACCGAAAAAGTCGTCTTTTGCTTTGGGCTTCAACTGTTTGGACATGAATCTTGATACGTTTTGAGGGCCGCGCTGGCGGCGAATCGGTTCGGGCGACTATGACACGGCTGGCCCGGAAAGGTCACCGCAGGGCCAGCCGGCGCCGGGGTTGGGAGCTAATCCCGGCGATTTTACGCCGCGGGTCGCTCAGTTGCCGGCAATTTGACAGCGAGGTCCACGCTCAGCCGGACTTTGTGACTTGATGTCACACAAGTCCCTGGCTTACCAGTCTTTTTCACTGAGCAGGACCTTGAGACGGGGCGGGAAGGCTATTCTGGCATGGAGCAGTTTGCGCACGCACTGACCGACTTCGTGCGCGCGCACGAGGCTTGGGCGGCTCCGATCGTCTTCCTGCTGGCGTTCGGGGAGTCGCTCGCCTTCATCTCGCTGCTGATCCCGGCCTGGGGCGCACTGGTGGCGATCGGCGCCCTCATCGGGGTGAGCGGCATCAGCTTCTATCCGGTGTGGATTGCCGGCGGCATCGGCGCGGCGCTCGGCGACTGGGTCTCCTATTGGTTCGGCTACCGCTACAAGGAGAAGGTCGCGCAGATGTGGCCGCTCTCGCGTTACCCGGAACTCCTGCCCAAGGGCGAGGCCTTCGTGCGCAGCTGGGGCGTACCCAGCATCTTCATCGGCCGGTTCTTCGGCCCGTTGCGCGCCTCCGTGCCGCTCGCCGCCGGCATTTTCGAGATGCCCTATTGGAGCTTCCAGGTCGCCAATTTCGTCTCGGCGCTGGTCTGGTCGGCGGCGCTGCTGCTGTTCGGCGACGTGATCGCCAAGATCATGGAATGGATCTGGCGCGTGATCTGACGCCTGAACCTTGACGGGAACCAGATCTGGCCTTATAGCCGCGCGCCATGATCAACGCCGCGACCATTCTGTTCGCYCGTCGCCGCCGCCGCTCTTTAGCGGTTTGGGCGGTCGATCGCGTTTGAGATCATCGTCTTTGCCGCTGGATCCGATCCGCGGCATTCTCTCTCCTGTCAGCGCGATCTGATCCGGCGGCCCCCCGAGGAGGCCCAGCAGGAGACCACGATGTACACGCCACCCTTTTTCAAGCAGGACCGCGCTGCGAGCCTGAAATTCGCAAGCGAGCGCGGCTTCGGCACGATGTGCGCCTTCGACGGCCACAAGCCGGTCGCCTCGCCGCTGCCGTTCTACCTGACCTATGCCGCTGACGGCACGCCGCAGGCCGCCTTTCATGTTGCCCGTCACAATCCGCTGCTAAAGCTTGCGGATGGCGCGACCTCCTGGCTGCTCGCGGTCAACGGCCCCGATGCCTATGTATCGCCCGACTGGTACGTCTCGCCGGATCAGGTGCCGACCTGGCTCTACCAGTCGGTGCATCTGAGCGGGCCGGTGAAGCTGTTGTCGGACGACGAGCTGGCGGTGCAGATCGACACGCTCAGCGACAAGTTCGAGAACTGGTTGCTGCCGAAGAAGCCGTGGACATCGGCGAAGATGACGGCAGGCCGGCTGGAAGCGTTGAAGAAGGGAATCGTGGGTCTGGTCATGACGGTTGAAGAGGTCGAAGGCAGCTTCAAGCTCAACCAGCACAAATCGGACGCCGACTATACCGCGATCGCCAACGCGCTCGGTGCGCAACCCGCTGCCGACGCCAGAGAGATTGCACAACTGATGCAGGACGTGAGGCCGGAGGCCTTCGCGAACGAAACCAACATGCTCGAAAGGAACGCGCCATGAGCCTCACGGAAACAACCAAAGCCCCGACCTCCGGCGCGGCCAAGAAGCCCGCCACCGTCTTCGTCGACGGCGGCTCCGGCACCACCGGGCTCGGCATCAATGAGCGGCTGAAGCTCCAGAGCGACGTCACCGTGAAGACGATCGCCGACGAGAGGCGCAAGGATCCCGCGGCGAAGAAGGCGTTGATGGAGGAGGTCGATCTCGTCATCCTCTGCCTGCCCGACGATGCTGCGAAGGAGACGGTGGCGCTGATCGACAGCATGGGCGCTGCGGCGCCGAAGGTGCTGGACGCTTCCACCGCGTACCGGGTCGCGCCCGATTGGGCCTACGGCTTTCCGGAGCTGACGCCGGACCAGGCCGGCAAGATCAAGGCCGCGAAGAAGGTCTCCAATCCCGGCTGCTATCCGACCGGTGCGATCGCGCTGCTGCGGCCGATGGTCGATGCCGGCCTGTTGCCGCCCGATTATCCCGTCACCGTCAACGCGGTGAGCGGCTATTCCGGCGGCGGCAAGTCGATGATCGCGAGCTTTGAAGACGGCAGCGCGCCGTCCTTCGAGCTCTACGGCCTCGGCTTCGAGCACAAGCATCTGCCGGAGATGCAGCTCTATTCGAACCTGACGCGACGGCCGATCTTCATTCCCTCGGTCGCCAACTACCGGCAGGGCATGCTGGTCTCGGTGCCGCTCCAGCTCGACACGCTACCGGGCAAGCCCAGCGGTGCGGACCTTCAGGCCGCGCTGGCCAAGCGTTACGCCGGCTCGAAATACGTCTCGGTGATGCCGCTCCAGAACGAGGCGACCAAGGGCGGCAAGCTCGAGCCGGAGGCGCTCAACGAGACCAACATGCTCGAGCTCCACGTCTTCGCCAGCGACAAATATCACCAGGCGGTGCTGGTCGCGCGGCTCGACAATCTCGGCAAGGGCGCCTCGGGTGCGGCCGTGCAGAACATGCGGCTGATGCTGGGCTTGGCGGAGGAGTAGGGCAGCCTCGTGCCCCGGACGCAGCGCAACACTTCTTCGGAGTGATGCGCTGCAGAGCCGGGGCCTGGCGCAACGCGCCGTCACTCACTGCAAAACAATGTCGGCTGGAAACGGTCGAACAGGGCGGCCGGCGCAAACATTCTTGCGGGCCGCCACGGCCTCGCGGCGATACGTCTCGAGGTCGCCGAGCAAGCGGTCGGAGATTTCGCAGACGTCCCGATGGTCGTTCGCATAATCGACCACGGCGCTCCAGGCGCGCGAGGCCCGGATGTAGGCGTCACAGCGGTCCGAGATCAAGGCGCGCGTCGTCGGTTTTGAGGCTTCGACAGCCTCGCTGCGCAGGCTTCGCAATTCAGGGCATGGCGCCTGCGCGCCGGCCTCGCGACATAATCCGGCGAGCGCGAGCACCGCGAGGACTGGCAAAAGGATCCGCATCGGGATTCCCCCGCTTCGGTTGTTACCGTGCGAGGATATCTTTGGATTGCAGCAGCGTCCAGCGACCCTCGACGCTGCTGTTTCAAACCACCTTGAAGATCGCCAGCGCCAGCACGGCCTGCGCGAGGAAGCCGACGGTGAAGGCCAGGGTGCGGAACACCGGGATTCCCATGGCGTAGACGATCAGATGTGCGACGCGCGACCAGAAGTAGACGGCGCAGGCGAGCACGGTCCATTTCGTGGAATAGTCGATGGCGTTCAGGATCAGCACCAGCGGCGCGAACAGCACGAGGTTCTCGACGGCGTTGTCATGCGCGAACATCAGGCGGTTCGCCCATTCCGACTGCGGCTTGTCGCCGCGCGAGGGATTGGCCAGCGCGCCACTGAGACCTCGAACCTGGCAGCGGTTGATGGTGTAGGGAATCCAGAGGATCCCGGTCAGGATCACCGTCAGTGTCAGCCAGAACAATTCGCGCGTCATGGTGCGGTCCCCTCTCTCGTCGCAGTGCTGAAGGCGAGCTTATACAAGCGCAGGAGATTCCGCTATGCGCGAACCCTGACATAGCTGCCGGGCGCATCCTCGATCGGGGGGAGCGTCTCGCTGCCGACTGTGCGCGCCGGGACTTCCTCGGGATCGAGCTCGCCCAGCCATTGCCGCCAGTCCGGCCACCACGAGCCCTTGTGCTCGACCGCGCCCTTCATCCACTCGGCGACGTTGACGTCCTTGATGTTGTCGTTGGTCCAGTACTGGTACTTGTTCGAGGCGGGTGGGTTGACCACGCCGGCGATGTGGCCCGAGCCGGACAGCACGTATTTCACCGGGCCGCCGAAGAACTGCGAGCCGTACAGCACCGACTCGGCCGGCGCGATGTGGTCCTCGCGGGTGGCGAGGTTGTAGACGGGCACCTTGACCTTGGAGAGATCGAGCAGCGTGTTGTCGAGCACCATCGTGCCGGTCGACAGCCGGTTCTCCAGATAGCAATTGCGCAAGTAATAGGAATGGTTCGACGCGGTCATGCGCGTCGCATCCGAATTCCAGTGCAACAGGTCGAACGCGCTCGGCTGCTGGCCTTTCAAATAGTTGCTGACGACATAGGACCAGATCAAATCGTTGGAGCGCAGCATGTTGAAGGCCATCGCCATCTTCGAGCCTTCGAGCACGCCGGCGGCCCTCATGTCCTGCTCGAGCGATGCGATCTGCTCCTCGTCGACGAACACAAGGAGATCGCCGGCATGAGTGAAGTCGACCTGCGCCGCGAAGAACGTCGCGGACGACACGCGCTGGCGGCGTTTCTCGGCGAGCCAGGCCAGCGTGGTCGCGAGCATCGTGCCGCCGACGCAATAGCCGGCGGTGTGCACCTTCATCTCGCCGGTGACCTTCTCGATCACGTCCATTGCCGTGAGCGGGCCTTCCTTCATGTAGTCTTCCCAGCTCTTGTTGCCGAGCCGCTTGTCGGGATTGACCCATGAGATCACGAACACGGTGATGCCCTGGTCGACGCACCACTTGATGTAGGATTTCTCCGGCTTGAGATCGAGGATGTAGAACTTGTTGATCCAGGGCGGCACGATCAGGAGCGGGGTGCGCAGCACGTTCTCCGTGGTCGGAGAATACTGGATGAGCTGCATCATCTCGTTCTGGTAGATCACCTTGCCCGGCGTCGTCGCCATGTTGACGCCGACGAGGAGATTGTCCGGGTTGGACTGGCGGATCTTCAGCATGCCCTTGCCGGCGGCGATGTCCTCGGCCAGCATCTTCAGGCCGCGCGCGAGATTGTCGCCGCTACTCGCCACCGTCTCGCGCAGCACTTCCGGATTGGTCAGCACGAAATTCGAGGGCGACAGCGCGTTGGTGATCTGCTGGACGTAGAACTCGGCCTTGCGGCGGGTCTGCGGATCAAGCCCCTCAGCGTCGCGCACCAGCTCCTGCGCCCATCTGGTGGTGAGCAGATAGAGCTGCATCACGAAATCGAAGAACTGGTTCGACTTCCATTCCGGGTCGGCAAAGCGCTTGTCGCGCGGCGAGGGCGCGATTGCGGGCGGGGCCTCCTGACCGGCCATGCGGCGCGCCGCCGACCCCCAGAGGTCGAGATAGTCCTTGGCGAGCTTGGTCTGGAGATCGGAGGAGCGGGACGTGTCCGACAGCCAGTATTCGGCAACCGATGTGAAGGCCTTGACGGCTTCGGTGAGCTCGGCCGGCGGACGGTCCTGCACCTCGCCGCTCTCGCGCGGCTTGAGGA
>NZ_JBFUES010000183.1:0-9645 GCF_056403875.1 Bradyrhizobium sp. P2_E8 | reverse complement strand
TACTGGAATAATTACTGGACCTCGCACGAGCGCTTCGCGACGCGGATGACGATCGATCCGCGCGCGGCGCGTATCGGCCGTGCCGCGACGCGCGACGCGGCGGTCGCACTGGGACGCGGCGGCGCGAACGCAAAGGCCGCTCCCGCGATCTCCGGCCGTGATGCGACGACGGCACGGCATGATGCGGCCATCGCAAAGCGCGACGCTGCGATCGCAAGGCGCGAGGCTGCGGTTGCTGCGGATCGGACTCGCGCCGGACGAAGCGATCGCCTGGTGAACGCGCGGACGAGCGTGCAGCAGAACCGCAACCCGCGCGATGCGCAGGCGCGCATGGTGCACGAGCATGCGGCGAGCCGCGCCGCAACGCATGCGCAGCCAACGCATGCGCAGCCGACGGCGCGTACTCAGCCGATGGCGCGTGCGCATGAAGCTCCGCGCGTGTCGGCCGCGCCTGCGGCCCGGCCCGCGACGCCGCATGTGGCGCAGCCGAATGTCAGCCACGGCTCGCCGATGAATGCCCATGCGCAGATGCCGGCGCCGCGCGCGGCAGCACCTGCGACGCCGCATCCGGGCGGCGGTGCTCAGCACATCACCGCTGCTCCGCGTGGCGGCGCGCCGGCCAGTGGTCCCGGCGGCGGTCACGAGAAGCGCTAACATCGTTGTGAAAGCCCGGCCCTCGTGCCGGGCTTTCTTTTCGGAGCGGCCCGGGTTCCATGCGCGTACAATTTAAAAAGGTTCTTCGCGGGCAGATTTCATCGATCGTAATATGTCTATCCAAAGCTGTAAGCATCCACTCGGGGCAGCGGGGCACGGGAGGATGACGATGAGACAGAACCAGGCGGAGACGCGCCGCCAAAATGTCGCGAAGCGGTCGATGACAAAAGAGGTCAAGCAGTTGACCGGCTTGATCGCCACACTGCGTGAATCGCTCGATGGCATCCGCAAGCAGCGGGCGAACGCCAAACTGTCCGGCGCCGAGATGGGTGCTCTCGACGAACGGCGCAACAATCTGCTGCTCACGATTGCGGCCCTGGACGATCGCCTGTCGGCGGTGCAAGGGCTGATCGATCTCGGCCGTCCGCACATCATCCGCGTCCATTAGCGGAGCTCGGGCAGGGCGCGATCGGTTCCGTTGCTGATGTGACGGGCCGGGCCCCTGCTACCAGTGCGGCGCGCTCGATCCCGGTCACCCGGCTGCGGGTGCGCCGGTGCGATGCTGCCTGCGGATGGCACCAAATTGCCACGCTCTCGGCGAATTGCCGCCAAAGCCCGCTGCCACGAGGGGAGCGGGTGCGGGGGCAACGCGAGGGGATGCGTATTGGCCTACAAAATGGTCGCAGAACGCGACAATGAGAAGTACAGTTTCGCCCGCGAGAGCCGGTTGCTCATCGTGGCGAAGGCAAGGGTGTGGGCGAGCGAGGGATGGCGGGTCGTCATCACCGACCAGGACGGCAAGGCCTACGCGCCGCCCGAATTCGATCAATTGCTGGCGGCGTGACCGCAGGACGGGGCTAGGGGACGACAATTGACTTCGCACTTTCGACCGGGGCGCGAGCTGATCGCGCTCCTGATGACTCTTTCAGCCGCCGTCGCACTGACGGCGACGGTCGCGTTCGCGCAAAATCTCGATGCCGGCAAGTCGCCCGAAAAGCTGTTTGCCGATGGTTGCGCGACCTGCCATCGGAGCCCGCGCGGTCTTGCCAAGGGGCGCTTCAGCCTGACGCTGTCCTGGTTCCTGAAGGACCATTACGCGACCAGTTCCGACTCCGCCAAGTCGCTCGCCGCGTATCTGGTGTCGGTCGATGCGCCGCCGCCGCGGGCCGCGGCCAAGCCCGGCGCAAAATCATCCCGGTCGGCGCCACGTCCGCCAAGGCCGGCGACAAGCCAGTAGTCAGCGCGACAAGGGCGCTATTCGCGCCGATAGGTCTGCGCGATCAGCCGGCCATGCACGGCGCGCAGCTCGGCATTCATGCGCGTCTGTCCCGTCGTGACATAGGACAGCCAGGCGCCGTCGGCGGCGAGGCGCACGACATGGAGCTCGGGCGTGCCGTCGGTTGCGCGATGCCGCTTCAGGCGTGCCTTCATCCAGTCGTTCCAGAGCCGGCGCAGTGACGGATCGGTGACGACGACCATGCTCAGTGCTGCCCAGGGCGTGGTGAAGCCGAACGCCTTGCCGGTGAACACCGCATTGACATAGGCGCGCGTAAAGCTGCCGCGCGGTTTGGGATCAGCGTCGATTGCGGCGTCGATCTCGGCATCGACGCGGGCGAGCAGATCCGCGAACAGGCCCTCGATCAACGCCTGCTTGCTGCCGAAGTGATGAAACAGGCCGCCTTTGGTGACGCCGGCTGCCGCCGCCACCGCCTGCACCGTGATGCCGGAGACGCCATGGTCCATGGCAATGGCCGCAGCGTGGTCGAGCAGGGCGCGCCGCACCTGCTCGGGCTGCTTGGCGCGGCTATAGGCGCTGGCCGGCATCAGTGCACCGTCGTCTCCGAGAACAGGTTGATGACGACGACGCCGGACACGATCAGCGCGATGCCGACGAAGGCCGCGGCGTCCAGCATCTGGCGGAACAGCACGAACGAGACCGTGGCGGTCAGGATGATGCCGACCCCGCCCCAGATCGCATAGGCGATGCTCAGGGGGATCACCCGGATCGCGACCGACAGCGCGTAGAACGAGGCGACATAGAACAGCACCATGGCCAGCGTCGGCCACGGCCGCGTGAACTGCGCCGACTGCTGCAGGAAGGCGGACGCGATGACCTCGAAGACGATGGCAAGGGCAAGCGCGATGTAGGCATTGAAGGCGGAGGTCATGGCAGGCTCGGGCGTGGTGCGCAAGAAAGATACCGCGCGGTAGGTATGTTTAGCACGTGGGAGACGGCTCTTGCCAGCAGCAGCTATCACATGTGAGTGACGAGGCTGCGACACGGGCTGAGGACCTGATGTTCCGCGATCTGTCGCCGACAAAGCGAAGCCGCCGCGCGATGAATCGTGCGACGGCTCCATGGGATCGTGGCAGCTCGATGTGGCGTCAGTTGATCCGTACGGAGAGCTCGACGTCCTCGGCAAAGGCCGTGGACATGTAGCCGCTGCCGGGCATGCGCACGCGCGCCAGATAGTCGGGGCTGTCGTCGGCGTTGTCGGCCACGATGATCGCGCCCGGCTTGAGATGGCCTTCGACCAGCTCCAGGATCTCAGGGTAGAGCGCCTTGGCGCCGTCGAGCAGCACGAGGTCGATCGTATCAGGCAGATCGGCGCTGAGCGTCTTCAGCGCATCCCCTTCGCGGATTTCGACGAGATCGAGCAGCCCGCCGGCCGAGAGGTTGTCGCGCGCCCGCGCCGCCTTGGACGGCTCGAACTCGCTGGTGATGAGGCGCCCGCCACCATTGTCGCGCAGGCCTGCGGCAAGGTGCAGGGTCGAGATGCCGAACGAGGTGCCGAACTCGACGATCGTTCTGGCGCGGGAGCTGCGCGCCAGCATGTAGAGCAGCGCGCCGGTCTCGCGGGAGACCGCGAGCGGGACGTCCTTCAGGCGTCCGTAGAGGTCGGCGTAATCGGTCTTGCTCCGCATCATTCGCGCCCGGTCGGCGTCGGTGAGATGAGCGAACGCGGCTCGCGTTGCGCTGCGTGCTGCTTCGTCCTGGTCGAACAGGCGATCCAGCAGCGGCGCCAGCGACGTGATTGTCGGGGTAGTCATTTGGTGTCTCCAGAGTTCGCGGCAATGCGCGGGCTTGCGTGTGAACTGAAATACGACTAATTCGTCGCATTTCCTATTCGCATTACCCCGAGCGCATCATGGCCGATCGTCGAAGTCGTTCAGTTTCCTCGCGAAAACAGCCGCAACAGGCCCGCTCCAACGAGCTGGTCGCGGCTATTTTGGATGCCGCCGTTCAGGTTTTGGCAAAGGAGGGCGCGCAGCGTTTCACGACAGCGCGGGTGGCCGAGCGGGCCGGGGTGAGCGTCGGATCGCTCTATCAGTATTTTCCGAACAAGGCGGCAATCCTGTTCCGCCTCCAGAGCGACGAGTGGCAACGCACGAGCGAACTGCTGCGCGGCATCCTTGCCGACCGGGCGAAACCGCCACCGGCGCGGCTGCGCGCGCTGGTCCAGGCTTTCATTCGTTCCGAGTGCGAGGAGGCGGCGATCCGCACGGCGCTCAGCGACGCCGCGCCGCTCTATCGCGATGCGCCCGAGGCACACGATGCGCGGGCCGCCGGCAAGGGCATCGTCGCGGCCTTCATGCAAGAGGCATTACCAAAAGCCTCGGAGGCGACGCGCGAACTCGCCGGGGAGCTGATCAGGACGACGCTGAGCGAGGTCGGCAAGCACTTCTCGGAGGCACCTCGCAGCGAGGCGGAGATCGTGCGCCATGCCGACGGGCTCGCCGACATGTTTTGCGCCTATCTCGGCGAGCTCTCACGACGCCGAGATCATTCCTGACATCCACGCTTGCGGCCCAATATCGTTTCGGATTTGGCCGGATCATGGGATAGCCTCGCGCCATCCTCATCCAGCCATCGAGCGCCGCGCCATGCATGTCCTCCGTCCCCAGTTCCGCATCGAGGAGCAGCATGCGCTGGAATTCGCGAGGCAACGCGGCTTCGGCGTGATCGTGGCGGCGGACGAGCGCGGCCCGCGCGCCTCGCACGTACCGTTCGTGCTGGACCGGCGCGACGGGCAAGCCATCGTGCAGATCCATCTCGCGGCCAGGAATCCACTGGTGCCGCTTGCGGACGGCACCAGGCGCTTCCTGCTGATCGTTACCGGCGACGATGCCTACATCTCCAACGACTGGTACGCCTCGCAAGACAACGTCTCGACCTGGCTCTACGAGGCGGTGCACCTGTCGGGTGTGGCACGTCTGCGCGGGCTCGACGAGAACCGCGGGCACGGCGATGCGCTGCTCGCGGTCGCCGAGGCGCGGCTGCCGAAGCAGCCCTGGGATCTCGCGCAGATGGAGCCGGACAAGCGCGAGAGCATGCTGGCTGCGATCCGCGTCATCGATCTCGTGGTCGACCAAATCGAGGGGCAGGCGAAGCTCAACCAGCACAAGAGCGATGCGGACCATGTCGCGGTCGCCGGCTACCTGGCGCGGTCGGCGGAGAGCGGCCACCGCCGGCTGGCGCGGAAGATGCAGGCGCTGCGGCCGGGGCTTGGGTATGAAATCCTGCAGCCCGGATGGAGCGAAGCGAAATCCGGGACTTGAGCTTGCGGCACGATTCCCGGATTACGCTTCGCTCCATCCGGGCTACGCCAGCTACGCTTGCGTCGCGCAACAATTGACCTTACGGACCTCTGCATGCTCGTCATCTCCATTCAAAGCCAGGTGGTCCACGGCCATGTCGGCAACAGCGCGGCGGCCTATGCCATGCAGGCGGAGGGCGTGAACGTTGCGGCGGTGCCGACGACACTGCTGTCGAACCATCCGCGCTATCCGAGCCTGCGCGGGCGCGTGCTGGAGACCGAGCTCGTCGCCGATCTTCTGCGGGGCGTGGAGGAGCGCGATCTCGTCGACGAGGCCGCGGTGCTCGTCACCGGCTATCTCGGCTCGCCCGGCAACGCCGCTGTCGTCGCCGATTTCGTCGAGCGCGCCTTGAACCGCAATTCGAGGCTCGTCTATCTCTGCGATCCCGTGATCGGGGACGACGGCCGCGTCTATGTCGCCGACGGCATTCTGGACGTGCTGCGGCACCGCCTGCTGCCGGCCGCGAACCTGACCACGCCGAACCAGTTCGAGCTCGAGCTGCTCTCCGGCATCACGATCGCGGACGCGCAGGATTTGCGCGCGGCGTGCGCGGCGCTGGCGGGGACCGGCCGCATCGACGTCGTCGCCACCGGCTGCACGCTCACGGATACGCCTGACGGGCAGGTGGAGACGATCCTCTGCGCCGACGGGCAATTGTCGCGCTTTGCGACACCGCGCCTGCCAATCCGCCCCTATGGCACCGGCGATCTCCTCACCGGCCTGATCGCGGCGCATCTGGCCAAGGGCAAGGCGATGGAGGCTGCGGTGCGGCTCGCGGTCGAGACCATCTTTGCCGTGCTGGTGCGTACGCAGGAGGCGGGATCCGCAGAGATGCGCCTCGTGCCCCTGCCGACGCGGAAGCCGTAACGGTTCAGGTCGCGCGCTTGCCGGCCGATTGCGCCGACTTCTGCGGCTTGCCCTTCTGCTCGCGCGCGGCCTGTGCCTTTGGCGACCTGGCGCTGGCCACGGCCCGCGTCTTCTTCGGCCTGGCGTTGGCGGCTTCCCTGCGGTCCGCCGTGCCGCGCTTCGAGACATATTCCGCGCCGTCGATCGGGCCGACATGCGGCGGATCGCGGCCGAGATAGGGCCTGCCGATGCCGAGCGCCTTGCCGTTGGCATCGACCCATTTCCACAGGATCTCGGTTGAGACCCAGCGTTGCGCGCGGTTGTTGCCGGCGGTCGAGACGATGTCGGCGGCCATGCCGTGACCGTAGCCGCCGCGCGTGCTGCCGCCGTGATAGGAGCGGTCGGAGGCGGCCTTCAGGCCGCTCGCGATCGACTGGCGATAGTCGTCGCGGAACGCGCTGGTGATGCCCGGCGACAGGCCGGCGGCTTCCGCCGCGAGCAGCGTGCGGAACAGCTTCCGCTTGAAGCTCTTGTCCATGCCGCCGATGACGTAATCCATCATCGACATGCGGGCGTGCTCGGCCGCCTTCGGATCCTTCCAGCCGAAATCCTCGTCGACCAGCTTCGCGAAGCTGCGCATCACCGTGACCATCTTGCCCCTGCGCTTGACGGTGACGGCGCGGCGTTCCTCGACCTTGATCGAGTCCTCCTTAGGCGTGCGCTGGTAGAGCGCCCAGAGATAGCGGTCGATGCAGGCGTCCATCACGAAGCATTCGTCGAGCACCGCGACGGTGTCGGCGGACGGTGATGCCTTGCTCTCGGTTGCGGCCGGCCCGGTCGCGATCGCCGCGGGCGACAGCGCGTCCGTCGTCACGATCTCGGTGGGATCGGCGGATGCGAGCTTGACGGGCTCCTGCACCGGTGCGGCCTCGCTGACGACGGGCGCCGGCTCGGGCAGGATCTGCGGCGCAGGCGGTTCGCTCGGCAAGATCAGCGCGGGATCGGCCGAGGCGAGCTTGATGACGGGAGTGGGCACCTCGGGCGCTGCTGCTTCAGCGCTTGCCGGCTCGGGGGCCTGAGCCACCGCGGCCGCGATGTCGGCGGTCAGGGCGATGCCATCTTCGATGGTCGCAGCGCGCGGAACGTCGGCGAGGTCGAGGCGGCCGAGATCCTTCGCGCGCGAGACGGTGGCTGCATTGGCGCCGCTGTTCTCGATGAGGGCAGGGGCATAGGCGGACAAGGAAAGCGCCAGCCAGCCGGCCATGACGGCCGAGGGGCACGCGACTGCCACCAGAAGAGACCGCCGATCGTTCATGATCCCTGCCTCCAAACGGTTCTGTTCGAACACGTCTTGTCGAACAGTCTTGCACAGAAAGGCACGCAGCGCGTCGATTGTTCGGAGGATGGTGTGGCGGCGCAATGGCGCAAATGGCCGAAAATGGGCTTTTCAGGCAGGTGTTGCGAAGTTGCAACGCGGGTTCCGTCATGATTCCGTCGGGCCTCGGAGAAGGAAAAGGCCTGCAAATGCTGCGTTTATTGTCGTCGAATTTGCCCGGTTGCATTTACTCAATCTTGGATTGCGGTCTGGCATTTCTCTCGCACCGGTACCGTCCGGTAGCGTTGGGAAGGACACGAGTTGTGAAATTGAAATGCCTGTTGGCCGACTTTGCCGCCGATGAATCCGGCGCCACCGCGATCGAATACGGCCTGATCGCAGCGGGGATCGCGCTTGCGATCATCGAGGTCATCTACGCGCTCGGCACCAATCTCGTTGCGAAGCTGCAATCGCTGGCGACCGCGCTGAAGTAAGTTATCCTCCGGCCCGCGTTCCGTGATGATCGCGCCTCTGACAGGGCCGGGTCGGCGCATCTGTGCGAGGGATCGGCGCATTCGTCGCATCCCCCTGGATGCGGTGTTTTGCCCGACGCCTCGCTGCAACTTTGCAGCGGCTTGCGCGTTGGTGCGGCTATGACCCACTCCTCGCTTCGTCCCATGGACGCCTTCGACCCCACCGAGCCCGCCATCCTCCACGATCTCCTCTCCGACAGGATCATCACCTGGACTGCCGATCAGGCCGATGATTATCGGCGTGCCAGCCAGGCGCGCGACGATGGGACCGTGGCCTGGAAAGCCTACGTTTTCGACGGCTGGGGCAACGTGCTCGGCGGCTGAGCGCCGCCTATAAAAGCGTCATGTCGCGGCCGGCGGCGATTCGGCCAAGGCCTTGTACGCATTAAACATATCGCCATGCGCCGCATGCGTTGTTGCAATGCAGCAGTGCATGTCGCAATGCAACAAATCAGGCTTAGATGTGCTCCGAAACTTCCTTCTGGAGCATCACCAATGAACAAGAAGACTCTGTCGATCGCGATCGCCGCCCTCACTCTTGCGGGCTCGACTGCCACCTTCGCCTCCGAGTTGCCGGYCTACGAGGCCAATGGTTTCCCAGTCTCCCCGTTGCAGGTTCGCGTGCTCGGTGCCGCGCAGGTCGAGCAGCAGGCCTCGGCGCCCGCCGCCAGCGTGACGGCGCTTCAGGCCAGCGTTCTGTCGCCGCGCAAAGTGAAGGCCGCGACCGTGACCACGGGCAGCGCCCGCTAAGCGTCATGCGACTGGCACGGCGCGCAGGCGTCGTGCCGCTGTCGCCTGCATGAATTCGCAACCGTCGGGTTCGGAATTCTCAGCATCACATTGGAACCGCGTTCCCGACAGGAGCGCGGTTTTTTCTTTGCCTGCGGGAACCGCGCGATTTCGTCGCCCGTGCGCGGATCGAGAAGCGGGCGCGACAAAAGAATCGCGCGATGGCTTCGTTGTGTACGGCCGTTCAAGACGCATGTGATCTCCTTAATACTTGTTTCGGAGATCGCGGCGCCTGATGCGCGCGCCGCATATTGAGCGGCCAATTCTGGAATCATACTGGAGGCCGTTTATGCCCGTTGCGCAAAAAGTCGTTGTTGCCAGCACCTCGCCGCGTGCGTTCATCATCAGGCATCTTGCGCTGTTCGCGGCCGCCGCGTTGTTCGTGTTCGTGCTGAGCCTGACCTATGGCCTCGATCTCAGCCCCGGGTTTTTCTGATAGCCGGGCTACGAGAGTCTCCGCTCGCGCACCGTGCGCAAACTTGACGGCGAGCGGCCGTAGCGTTCGGCGAACGCGGCGTTGAAGCGGCGCAGGCGCGCGGCGTTGCAGGTCGCAAAGCTCAGCATGGTCGGATGATAGCGCAAGTCTGTGCGGGCGAAAGGCTTGCGGGATGACCGAGTCCGAGCCACCGCGGTCGCGCTCGATCACACGGATCACATGGTCGGGTCGCGGCAAATCGGGCGCATCATCGCGCAGCCCATGCACAGGATGTTTTCGAACATCGATATCGCCTTCCGCGCTCCGCCGCGTGCCAGACCTGCAACCGCGTGGGTTGAGCGGATGAGCGCGCTGACATAAGGCTTGCTGATGGATCAGCGGACGAGCGGCGCTGACGCTCTCATTCAGAAGAACGATGCGGCGCCGGCGCTTCTCGGCGTCGTCTGCGGTCTGTCGGCGGCGCTGTTCTGGGC
>NZ_JBFUES010000182.1:0-12596 GCF_056403875.1 Bradyrhizobium sp. P2_E8 | reverse complement strand
GCCCGCGCGCAAGCGAGGCATAGCGAAAGGTCCGTGGCTCCTCGCGCGGAAACGGCGAGACGATGGTGGCCGACAGCGCCTTTTCAGGGTTTTCGAGCTCGGCCTGCGCTCGCGCCAGCGCGCCGGCGATCTGACCGACGGTCTCACTTGACTTCTGCATTGGTTACCTCCGGTCGATATGGATGTTCTCTGGGCGCTACGTGAAGGCAGTGCGGGCCTACCCGACGGCAATCAGGTCAAAACTGATCGCGCCGGACCGGGAGCGCTTGGCCCGCAATCCGTGACCGGTGGCTTCTTTGGCATCCTCCGGCACCAACGCTCTGAGCTCCGACTTGGCCCTGTCATGTTCAACTGCAGCTTCTCGCGTGCGCTGGTAGATCTCGGCGAGAACCGCCCAGGAATTGGATGTGTTCATATCGACGACGCGAACCGCTTCAAGCCGAGGCTTGGGTGGCTCGATCCCAAACAGATGCGGTTGTTCTCCATTCTCGACGCAGCGCCGAAACTTCTTCTCGGCTGTGAGCAGGAGGTGCTGATACAGGGGATCGGCGGGAATGGTCATTTCCACCCATTTGCCGCCACCGGTGATGATGGACAGCACAGCCGTTCTCGATGCGGTGACCCACATGTTGTGTTGCAGCTGGGCCATATGCTTTTCGGCCGCAGCTTCCTCTGAGAATGACCACGGGAGCATGAACTTGGCCTCAAAGACGGCACCTGTTGGTTCAACTTTCCCGTCGAGGGTCGCGGCCATCCAACGATGGACCGGATGGAAGACCCTCCGCTGCACATCGGAGACCACCTGGCCGGTGGTCTTCTCGTACCATTGGCGGTTCAAGGATTCCGTGACGTTCCCGAGCTGCACCAGAAGATCCGAGGACAGATCCTCTGGCTCAATCTCGCCTCTCTTCTCCTTCCAGAGCCGGAGCAGGGAGGCCTCATCGGCGCCCATGATGATCCGGGCATCTGAGCCGCCAATGAAATTGCGGCGATCGTTAAAACGCTTGGTCGACGACACGTCTTTCATCCAAGATTCTCCCATCGATCGATTCGCTTCCATGTGGGTAGTTTTAACCCATATAGGGTAAAATATGACATGAGTCAAAAACTTTCTGGTGCTCAGATCAGGGCGGGTAGAGCCCTCGTCAGGTGGAGCGCTGCCGAACTCGCACAGGCGTCATCGCTAGGCGCGAATACAATTCGCCGTGCTGAAGTGAGTGACGGTGAAACCTCGCTAACCGCGGCGAACGACCAAGCCATACGCCGTGCTTTGGAATCGGCCGGCGTAGATTTCATCGACGAGGACGAAAACGGAGTAGGCCCCGGGGTGCGACTGCGCATGGCAAGAAGCTAAGACGCAGTGCTCAGGGCGAAACCGTGCTCGATCTACCAAAGCTGGTCAGAGGCTGGGGGCACCGCAGTCAGCGATGCGCCTGAAGCTTGCCTGCATTATGGAGGGGGAAGAGGCGTGACAACGGATCGGCAAATTCGGTCGAACCCGCAGCCTGCCACTGGGCCACGATCCCGCCCAGCAAGCGACGCGCGAGCCAAAGTTCGTTTAAGCACGGCTCTAAATCAATTCTTCCAGCATCTGCTCCGAACGAATCGAGCATTTGGCGCGCAAACTCGCGGCATGAGGGACGATGATCTTGGAAACAAGGCTGGGACTGGAGCATTACAACCGCGGCAGCTACGGGCTATCCCAGCGCTATTTCAAGGACGCGGTCGAAAAATCACCGAAGGACCTGACAGCCTGGATTGGGCTCGCGGCCAGCTATGACCGCCTGCGTCGTTTTGACCTGGCCGATCAAGCCTATGCGCAGGCGATTCAGCTGGGTGGCGAGACCGTTCAGATCCTGAATGATCAGGGTTATTCGTACATGCTGCGCGGCAATCTGAGTGCGGCGCGACGGAAGTTTGAGAAGGCTTATTCGCTCGATCCAGGCAACCCGGTCATCGCCAATAACCTCAAGCTTCTCAATGGTAGCCGTCGGTTCATCGAAAGGCCGCCGAATAATCAGCCATAGGTGAGCCGCCTCTCATTAATTGGGCCCGATCACAACATCGGCTTGACGGCTGCCGATGCGGGTAATGACGATGACGCCGTTGCGGATGGTAAATCTCGCGCCGAGTAGTTTGCGGACCTTCTCAGTGATCGGAGAAGGGAACGGGATCGTCTCTCCCGTGACGGGATCGCCGACCTTGATCGACTCAGTTGCGGAGCCCGCAACTGGGGCGGGCTTGATATAGTCGCGGATCAGCTGAATCTCTTCGCGCGATAGGACGAGAACAGCCTGGTCGGGGCGATTTTCGGCCGGCGGCTTGGGTGTCTCGGTGCCTGGCTTGTCACGGGCGTCATTGGCGCTTGCGATCTGATCGAGCCTGGCTACGCGTAGCTTGAGCGCGATGATTTCGCGTTGCAGTGTGGCGATCTCTGCTTTGAGCGCCGTGGCCTGCATCAAGACAATGGTCGCGCAAACGCAACTCACGATGACGAGAACGCTCAGCAACGCGAGCAGCCAGCGCTCGATGTTTCCCATCGACCCTCCGGTTGCCTCGGGGAGTTGATCGCGCTGGAGGTGCCTGCGCCAGATGCGGCGTCCACGCTGTATCCAATTCGCAATTGCCGTCACACGTCCGGACTCCTCCTGCCCGGAACCGAAGTGTGTGGACGACAAGGCAGGGGCCCCCTGGGGCGGGTGAATTATGGGCGCACTGTTACCTTGATCGGTGCGTGGCTGCGGCTCTCCGTCCTCGGCGACGTGATCGTCCGCCAGGGGATGAGCGGCGGCGCGCGGATGAGTGCGGGACGGATCATCATCCATCTGGTGATCAAGCCGGCCCGTATCCGTTCTCGATGGAGCCATCTATCAACTTCAGCGGTTGTTCCGCCTGGAGCACTCTGGTTCCGTTTCGCGTTCGCGAACCCGTGAGGAGACTTCATTCGCCCCGCGAAGATGAAATAAATGACATCGGATCGAAACCACTTTCCAGCAACCTCGAAGTCAGGGAAACACAATGCCGGCCTACTGTTTGCGATCCTTCTAACTCGGAGAGCCAGCAATGCGGTCTCACCAAAACTTAATCGCGCCAGTCATCATTCTGTGCTGCTCGGCTTTGAGCATCGCCACTCTTGTGATGGTCGGAGCGTGGTGACTCCTTGGCTACACATACATGCGTGAAGAATTCACATCTCTTGCTTTTTTGGCGGTTACGCTCGTGGGCGTCGCTCTGCTCGGCTCCGGTCTGCTCGCACTGGTAATCGTGGGGTAGAGCGCGACGTGCTTATGCTTCAGACCCGTCGGATTTCAGTTGCTTGAGTGCGGCACCGATATCGGTGGCCCGGGCCAAGCTTGGATAGATCGCAGCGTTCATTGTAGCGGTTCGACATTCGTCATGTCGCGAGCGCGGGTGACGGTTCCCGCACAACTTGTTACTTCGTTCGGTAGCGGCGGGCTGGCGTCTGGGACGRCACTGGCCCCGGCGGGCGCGCAAATCCAATAGCTCGCGGCGTCGGGCTCGCGCTTCAACCGCAAGAGATCTCCGCCGCGCAGCCGCATGACGAGGCCGGTCGGCAAATTGTACCGTAAAAAGGGAAGGCCCATAGCGATCGGGTTGGCGATCCCGTGCAGGAGCAAGCCAAGTTTCGTCCAGAAACGGTTTAGCGGCCGCAACAAGCCGGACCGCTCCAGGGACGACGAGAAGCAACTCCGCGGCGGCCAGAGTCCATGGCCACAGCCGCCCGTGATGCCAGCCGTTCGAGAGGCTTAAGAAAGCGAACGCCCGGACATCACCAAGCCGAAAGTTCGATCCGAACCCGGACTCGGTGTCGCGGACGAACTTTCGCGGATTGCTTGCGGCATCGTGGCTAGCCAAGCCTCCATGGACAATCCAAGCTGCCCTATCAGGTGTCTGGGACTGGGGGCGCTGTCCGTTTGCCCCCTCCCTTTCAGCATCAGGAATCTATTGATCGAAAGCAATCACAGTTCCAAAGTTGATGCATCTATTGAGTCACTTGGAGTTCATTTAGGAGATTTTCAATGAAGCCATGGTTTCGCCTCCTCGGACAGGGGGCGTTGCTCCTCATCACCTGGGGCGCGATTTTCGAGATCGGGCTGCGGCTGCAACAGTATTTTGGGCCCCTGTTCGATTTGGAGATGGCGAGTGTCAATCTGAACTGGGAGTCCAACGTCCTGAACCATAAGCCGGCTCCGGAAAGCCAGAACCTCTGCATTTACGGCGACCTGACTGGCTTCAGCTACCAGAGGCACTATGACGAGAACGGTGTCAGGGTGATCGACGACAAGGCTCTACTTGAGGGGTGTCGGAAGCCGCTTTCGGTCTTGTTTCTCGGCGATTCCTTCATGGAAGGCTATGATGACGAGAACACGCTCCCGTATCACGTTGCAAAATATATCAAGAAGGAACGCGGGGTCTGTCTGAAGACGCACAATGCTGGATATACGTCCTATTCTCCGGCGATCTTCGTGCCCCAGGCGAAGAAGCTGCTGCCTATTGTGCATCCCGACTACATCGTTGTGGACGTAGACGAGACAGATCTCTACGACGACTTCGCACGATATCGTAAGTTGATTGTTCGCAACGAGCGCGGACAGAATGTTGGCGTCAAGGCTTCACCCATCGGACATGCATGCAGCGTCGGTCTGATGGAGGCTCGTGAGCATCCACTGTATCTGATGCGGTTCGCGGCGAAAGGTTGGCTCTCCTTCGTACATATGCCGGYGGTGATCAAGAAAAACCGACCGGATGACCTCGTCCTCTTTGGCTATTCGCAGGACCACGGCGCCGATCTCGAACGGAAATATGCAGAACCGCTCTCGACTTTCCAGCAGAACCTGCAGGAGCTGGCTGACATCCTGAAGGATTACACCGAGGACGGGAGCCGGGTGCTCTTCATCTTTCATCCTCATCTCGAGCACTTGAAGCCCGACGCCGAAGGGCACGTCTGGAACGATCTCGTCAGCTCTACTGTCGAGAAGATGTGCATCGACAATGGCTTTCTTTTCTTCAATGCCACTGAGCCGTTGAAGCGACGGTTCGGGTCGCGGCCCGAGGAGTTCTATTGGCCGGGYGATATGCATTTCAGCTTTGAGGGGTTGGAAGAATATTCCAATGCAGTCGCAGCTTTCATGGCCTCGGATATGTTCAAGCGAAGGGCTAGTGCGCTTGATGACGGCGACCAATCTCAGACCCCCACAGGTCTTGGCGTACGCTCTGCGGACCAAGTGCAATGAAAAGTCCCGGCTCGAAACTCTCGGAGCGATCTGTAGCGAGCGCATGGGATCTCAGGCCTGCAAGCGCGAGCCGGCCTTCACGCAGGACGTGGTGGCAAGCGATTATGGCTGGTCGCAGCCGGCGCCGGATCTTGGCAGTGTGTGGACCACATCATTGTCTCGGGCGCGATGCATTTGCGCAGAGAACCGGTGTGATTAGTTCACGCGCCATCCTGGGCGGACTTCACCACCGCTACGGCCGGGCTTGAGTTTTCAGTACACACAGCAGTCGCCGTAATGTTTTCCTACGGGCTACCCCGCTCGACAGCTTCTGGCGCACGGTCAGATAACGGCGTCCAGGAAGAGCCTGCTTGCAATGTTTAGTATCTCGTGGTTTACTAAACAAATCGAGCCTGGCTGAATCCCTAAGAATCCGGGCAGGCGCGAGGAAACGTCCGTTTAGTCGTTCAGCCCGTGAAGGACTGTATCGCTCTGCTCGAAGCATTCGAGCGGGTTGGAGAGTCGCGCCATGTCGATGGCCGGCCCCACTGTGAGGGAAAGCGTTATGAAACAGACAGTGAATGCGCTTCTTACTACTTGCGGAGTTCTCGCATCCGCGCTCGGTGTCGGAGTGGGGACTACTCCTGCGCATGCGCAGGCCAAGACCATTACGCTGTGCTGGGCCGCGTGGGATCCAGCCAACGCCCTGGTCGAATTGTCGAAGGACTTCACCGCCAAGACCGGCGTCGGCATGAAGTTCGAGTTCGTGCCGTGGACCAACTATGCCGACCGCTTCCTGAACGAGCTCAATTCGCATGGCTCGCTGTGCGATCTCATCATCGGGGATTCGCAATGGATCGGGGGCGCCGCCGAGAACGGTCAGTACGTCAAGCTCAACGATTTCTTCAAGAAGGAAGGAATCAGCATGGACGACTACATGCCCGCGACGGTGGTTGGCTATTCCGAGTGGCCGAAGAACAGCCCGAACTATTGGGCGCTGCCCGCCATGGGTGACGCGGTGGGCTGGACCTATCGCAAGGACTGGTTTGCGCGGCCTGAGATTCAGGCGGATTTCAAGGCCAAATACGGCCGCGATCTCGCCGTGCCGAAGACGCTCGATGAACTGCGCGACATCGCAAAATTCTTCCAGGGCCGCGAGATCGACGGCAAGAAGGTCTATGGCGCTTCGATCTATACCGAGCGGGGCTCGGAAGGCATCACCATGGGCGTGTCGAACTACCTCTATGATTACGGCTTCCAATATCAGGATCCGAAGAAGCCGTATTCAATGGACGGGTTCGTCAACTCGCCAGGCGCCGTGAAGGGGCTCGAGGCCTACAAGGAGCTCTACAAGTGCTGCACGCCGCCCGGCGCATCCAACTCCTACATGTCAGAAGGCCTTGATGCGTTCAAGTCGGGGCAAGTCGCGCTGCAGATGAACTTCTTCGCCTTCTTCCCGGGCCTCTACAAGGATCCGAACGTCGGTGGGGACAAGATCGGCTTCTTCAGCAATCCCGCCGGCCCCGCGATCCAGGCAACGCAGCTCGGCGGGCAGGGCATCTCGGTCGTTTCTTATTCCAAGAACCAGGCCGAGGCGCTGCAATATATCAAATGGTTCTCCGGTGGAGATGTGCAGAAGAAGTGGTGGGCGCTGGGCGGCTATTCCTGCGCCAAGTCAGTGTTGAACGATCCGGGCTTCCCGAACAGCGCGCCGTTTGCCGGCGAGTTCTTGAAGTCGATGGGAATGGTCGTCGACTTCTGGGCCGAGCCTTCCTATGCGCAACTCCTGCAAGCCGAACAGAAGCGCGTGCATGACTACGTGGTGGCGGACAAGGGCACCGCGCAGGAAGCGCTCGATGGCCTGGTAAAGGACTGGAAGGCGATCTTCAAAGAAGAAGGCAAGAAGTTCTAGGGCAAGCGCCTGGAGCGCACGCCGAGCGCGCTCCAGGCTCTCTTCGGTAGAACCCGCAGGCGTCGCATAGACGGCAATCGCGACGCCAGGATTGACCAAGGCCATGAACGATTTAAGTACCTCGTCGCAGATCACCTACCGGGCCGTCCCGATCCGACCAGGCGTGATACGTCGTATCCGCGGCCTTTCGGACCAGGCGCTCGCATGGCTCTTCATCACACCGACGATCGTGCTGCTGCTGGCGATCAATATCTTTCCGCTGGTATGGACGATCTACCTGTCCTTTACCAACTACCGCGCCAATCGGCCGAACGCGCCGACGCTATGGCTGGGGACCGATTGGTACCAGTCGATCCTGACCGATCCGGATATCTGGGCGGCGATGCAGGTCACGGCGCATTTCGTGGTTTGGACCGTGCTGATCGAGACTGTGCTCGGATTCGGCCTTGCATTCCTGATCGACAAGAAATTCCGTGGCCATGGCCTTTGGACCACGATCATTCTATTGCCGATGATGCTCTCACCCGCGGTTGTCGGCAATTTCTGGACCTTCCTCTATCAGCCGCAGATCGGGCTGTTCAACTACGTGGTCGCCTTCTTCACGGGGCGCGGCGCTTCGTCGTTCCAGATGCTGGGAGACGTGACCCTCAGTCCGTGGGCCATCGTCATCGTCGACGCCTGGATGTGGACGCCTTACGTGATGCTGATTTGCCTGGCGGGGCTGCGGTCCATCCCGGATTACATTTATGAGGCAGCGGAGGTCGACCGCGCGTCGAATTGGCGGCAGTTCTGGTCGATCACGCTGCCGATGGCTCTGCCGTTCATCATGCTCGCGGTGCTCTTTCGCGGGATCGAGAATTTCAAGATGTTCGACATGGTCAATCTCCTGACCGGAGGAGGGCCGGGTTCGACCACGGAGGTCGCTTCGATCACACTGAAGCGCGCAGCCTTTGAGAGCTGGCGAACCGRCTATTCCTCGGCCTTCGCGATCATTCTGTTCGTGACAGTGTTTGGCCTTGCCAACATCTACGTCAAGGCGCTGAACCGGGTGAAAAGCCGATGAGCGTGTCAAACGCAGCCCACTCAGTCGTCGAGCCGTCGACCGGCACTCGCCGCTTTGCCGGCCTGCTCGTCATACTCTATGCCATCATAACGATGGTTCCGCTGATATGGATCGTGCTCACCTCGTTCAAGTCACCTGACGATGCGATCTCCTATCCGCCGAAGGTCTTCTTCAAGCCCTCCCTTGAAGGCTATTGCAACGTCTTCACAACGCGCTCGCGCCAGACCCAGGAGTTTATCCAGACGCTGGGGCCACCGCAGGGGCTTTGTGACAACATCGCGCGCAGCCGCAACATGGTTGTCGCCGGGCCGTCGAACTATGTGCCGCGCTTCATCAACTCGCTGATCATCGCCTTTGGCTCGACGGTGCTTGCCGTCGCGCTCGGTACGCTCTCGGCTTACGGCTTTTCGCGCTTCCGCGTGCCTCTCAAGGACGACCTCCTGTTCTTCATTCTTTCGACCAGAATGATGCCGCCAATCGCGGTCGCGATCCCGATCTACCTGATGTACCGGACCGTCGGGTTATCGGATACCCGTCTCGGGATGATCCTGCTCTACACCTCGGTGAACGTCTCGCTCGCCGTCTGGCTTCTCAAGGGCTTCATCGACGAAATCCCGCGCGAATACGAAGAAGCAGCAATGATCGATGGCTATACGCGCTTCCAGGCTTTCGTGAAGGTGGTTCTCCCGCAGGCAACGACCGGGATTGCCGCAACGGCAATCTTCTGCCTGATTTTTGCCTGGAACGAATACGCCTTTGCGGTCCTCCTGACCTCTGGCAACGCCCAGACCGCGCCCCCTTTCATTCCGATCATCATCGGCGAGGGCGGTCAGGATTGGCCCGCAGTAGCCGCCGGTACGACGATCTTCCTTGTGCCGATCGTCGTGTTCACGGTGCTGCTCCGCAAGCATCTTCTGCGCGGCATTACCTTTGGGGCCGTCCGCAAATGAACCTTGATGTGAACATGTCAACGCCGCACGTCAGCCTGACGAGCAGAATGTTGCGGCGCGGTCCGCTGGAAGCGGTCGCGACGACGATCATTGCCGCAGGCGTGGTCATGCTGATGCAGCCGTTTTCTCTAACGCTTTATTCCTGGTCTTTCGTGGTCACTCTCTTTGGGACGGTGATGTTCACGATCGTCTCGAAGGTCCGGGAGTAGCGCTCGATGGCACAGATCAGGGTCGAAGCGCTCAACAAATCCTTTGGAGAGTTTCACGCAGTCAAGGGCGCGAGCTTTACGGTGGATGACGGACAGTTCCTTTGTCTTCTTGGGCCTTCCGGGTGCGGCAAGACGACAACGCTGCGGATGATTGCAGGGCTGGAATTGCCGACATCCGGAACGATCAGCGTCGACGGTGAGGACGTGACGATGAACCGTGCCTCCGCGCGAGATATCGCCTTCGTCTTTCAGCTATTTGCGCTCTATCCGCATATGAATGTCCGGCGCAATATCGGCTTTCCGCTCAAATGCGAGGGGATTGGAGCTGCGGAGTGCGACCGGCGCGTGGTGGAGGCCGCTCGGATCCTGCGTATCTCCCATCTCCTTGATCGGTCGGTTTCGACCCTCACCGGCGGCGACCGTCAGCGCGTCGCGCTTGGGCGGGCGATCGTCCGCAAGCCGAAGTGCTTCCTGATGGACGAGCCGCTCGGAGCGCTCGATACCGAAATGCGCGAGGCGATGATCCAGGAATTGCGCGCGCTGCATGACCGGCTTGGCGCGACGACCGTTTACGTCACGCATGATCAACTGGAAGCCATGGCAATGGCGGACCTGATTGCGGTGATGAACAACGGCGTGGTCGAGCAGATTGCGAGTCCGCGCGACATTTATGACCGGCCTGTTTCGCTCTTCGTCGCCGACTTCATCGGTTCTCCGGCGATGAATTTCCTGCCGTTTCGCGGCAGCCTGCAAGCCGGGGCGCAGGCGATCCGGCTCGGGGATCGCGAAGTTGCGATACCCACCGCACGCGAGGCGTTGGTGGAGAGCGACCTTGTCCTGGGCGTCAGACCCGAGCATGTCCGTTTCTCCGATAGCGGCGTGGTGCGAGGCGAGATCTATGGGTCGGAATATCTCGGCACGACGCAGATCGTGACGGTGACGACGTCTTACGGCGCTCTCAAGGCACGCTCGCCCGCCAGCATGCCCTTTCAGATTGGGGTGAATGTCGGGCTCGATTTTCGGCCCGATACGTTGTCGCTCTTCGACCAGGGGTCGGGACGGGCAATACGCACCGCATTGTACGAGGGAGGCGAGCATGGCTGAAGTCGAGATCGGGGCGGTCTCCAAGGCGTTTGGCAAGACGCAAGCCGTCGTCGATCTGTCTCTCACCATTGGAGACGGCGAATTTGTTGCGTTGCTGGGGCCGACCGGCGCCGGCAAGACGACCACTCTGCGTCTCGTCGCCGGATTAGAGGTGCCCGACAGCGGTTCGGTCCGCATCGACGGACGCGATGTGACCAGTGATGCGCCGGCGGATCGCGACGTCGCCTTCGTATTCCAGCAATATTCGTTGTACCCGCATCTGACCGTGTTCGAGAACATGGCCTTTGCGCTACGCGCGCCGACTCGCCGGCTGCCGGAGGCCGAAATTCGCGCAAAGGTCGAACAGGTTGCGCGTCTTCTCCATATCGAAGCCAAGCTCCACAGCAAGGCGACCCAGTTGTCGGGCGGGCAGATGCAGCGCGTTGCGATTGGCCGCGCTCTGGTGCGCTCGCCCTCGATCTATCTGATGGACGAGCCGCTTTCTTCGCTCGATGCCAAGCTGCGCGGTGAAATGCGGCTGGAGCTTAAGCGCATCCAGATCGATCTCGGCGCGACGATCCTCTACGTCACCCACGATCAAACCGAGGCTATGACCATGGCGTCGCGCATCGGCGTGATGGAGGCCGGGCGATTGATGCAGATCGGAACGCCGCGCGAGATTTACGAGAACCCGGTCAACACCTATGTCGCTGCCCGGCTCGGCCAGYCGATGATCAACCTGCTGCCGGCCGGTCTGTTTGCGGGGGCTCCGTCGAGCGCCAAGACCATCGGGGCGCGTACCGAGCACCTGGCTATCACGCGCAATGGCGGAGACGTGTCGGCAACCGTTACGCGGGTCGAGCATCTCGGCGACCAGAGTCATTTGCACCTGAATCTCGGTGGCCAACCCGTTGTGACGTTGGCGGAGTCTGAGACCACGTTAGATGTCGGCGACGTGGTGTCACTACGCCTCAACAAGCCGCTGTTCTTCGACGCGGCCGGCAGGAGGGTCGCAGCATGAGTCTCGATCGGGCCTCCAGGGAAGAGTTGGTGCGTGCGCTTGCGGAAGCGGTGATCCAGCACGCCGACGAGCTGACCGGCCTCGATCAGGCGATCGGTGATGGCGATCATGGGTTGAACATGAAGCGCGGCTTCGAAGCCGTGCTCGCGACATTGCCTGGCCTTGCGGACAAAGCACTGCCGGAAATGCTGAAGTCGATCGGAATGACGCTGGTCATGAAGGTCGGCGGGGCCTCTGGGCCACTGGTCGGGACCTTCTTCATGGAGCTGGGCAAGGCGCTTCCGGAGCAGCCGACACGTGCAGAATTTGTCGCGGCCGCGGATATGGCGATTAACGCCGTGAAGGCACGCGGACGCTCAGAAGCAGGACAGAAGACCCTGCTCGACGTGCTGGTGCCGGTGCAAGCGGTATTGGCCGCGGGTGGCGATGCGCGGGCGATTGCGATGGAGGCAGCGCAGGCGGCTGATCGCACGACGCCGATGCTCGCCATTCGCGGCAGGGCTTCTTTTCTCGGCGAACGTTCGATTGGTCACATGGACCCCGGTTCGCGCTCGGTGTCCCTGTTGATCGGCGCTGCAGCCAAAGTATTGGAGTTCGAGGCAAGGTTATGAACAGTCAAGATCGCGGTAATGTCGGAATCGTCATCGTTTCACATTCGCCCAAGATTGCGGAAGGCGCGGCAGATATGGTGCGTCAGATGGTGGGCAATGCGGTGCCGCTCGCCTGGACCGGCGGCGATGTCGATGGAGGGCTCGGCACGAATGTTGCTGGAATCCTGGAGGCGATCGAGGCGGCGTGGTCCCCATCAGGTGTGGCTGTGCTCGTTGATCTCGGTGGAGCGGAGACAAATTCCGAGATGGCGGTAGAAATGTTAGCCGAAGATCGGAGGGCGCGCGTCGTCGTCTGCAATGCTCCGGTGGTCGAAGGAGCGGTGATTGCAGCGACGGAATCCTCGGGGGGCTCATCGCTCGCAGCCGTCAAGCGTAGCGCGGAGGAATTCTATGCATGATGCCCACGCCAGCCGGGCAGGTGAGACGTCGGTGCCGCTGACCGCCTCGGCGGTTCTCGTCAACAAGGTCGGTCTTCATGCGCGGCCGTCGGTCAAGCTCACGCAGTGTGCGAAG
>NZ_JBFUES010000181.1:0-9716 GCF_056403875.1 Bradyrhizobium sp. P2_E8 | reverse complement strand
GACCCAGATCAATCCTGGCGGGCCTCCTCTCTCTATTCTGCGCCGAGAGTTCGACGGGATCCCCCTTCCATGTTTCAGCACGCGCTCCGCCAGGGCCTGATTGGCCTCTTTCTGATCACGCCTGCGCTGGCGGCTCCGACCGCCGAACAACGCGGAAAGGCCTTTGCCCGGGCCAATTGCGCGCGCTGCCACGCGATCGACCGCGTCTCCGAGAGCCCGCTCAAGGTCGCCCCGCCGCTGCGCGCGCTGCACCGGAATTATCCGATCGCCACCCTTAGCGAGGCGCTGGCCGAAGGCATCTACACGGGCCACGCCGATATGCCCGCCTTCGAGCTCAGTCCGGACCAGATCCACGACCTCCTGTCCTACCTGAAGACGCTGGAATAGCCGGCCTCACACCGCCTGCACGCTCCAGCCGATCAGTTCCTTCGCGATACGGGAAAAAGCCGCGTCGAACGCTGCGACCGCAGCGGCCGGTTCGACCTTGTCGAGCTTTTCGCTGGTCTCGACGAGGCGGGACGCGACCACCTTGCCGTTCTTGTCGACGATCCGCGCCGACAGACCGATCTCGACCCTTGTCTCGCCGTCCGTGGCAATCCGGAAGCGCCTGATGTCGATCAGCAGCTGGTAGTCCGCCTGCCCGAGATCGCTCGTGCGCAACGGCGCATGGGCGATGTCGTAATTCTCGAAACTGTCGATCAGCCGGGCCTGCACCAGCTTTGGAATGCTGTCGGCCCAGAGGAAATCGGCAAAGCCTGGATTATCCCCGCTAGGCGCAAACAGCATGCGCTGGGTCTGGAGCATCGCGACCGCGGTCGGCTCGGGAATGGCCAGCGACGCAGAAAGCGTCTTGCCGGCCGGTCCGAGATTCTGCGGCGTGCGCAGGTCATAGGTGACCTTCTGCGCGGGCGCGCCGCCGCCGGTCATCTTCTCGAGACCCGCCAGGATGCCGTCGAGCTTGCCGGTGTTGCGCGCGAGCCCGTCCGAGAACGTCTTGAAATTCGCGATGGTGTCCTTCAGCGGTCCGGAATTGTCCTCCAGCACAGAATCCACCCGTCGCAGCGCATCGCGCGCCGCCTGCGTCATGCTCTGGCCGGCGCCGACCTCGGCGATCAAGCTCGGCGGCTCGCCGGACTTGGCGACGATCATGCCGCCCTCCAGCGTCACCACCGGCACGCCGGTCAGCCCCTGGAAGTCGAGCCCGACCTTGGTGTCGGTGCGCACCGGCGTGGCCGAAGCAACGGAGATCGTCGCATTGACGAAGCGTGGATTGTCCGGCGCGAGTCCGAGCTGGGTCACCTCGCCGACGCGGATGCCGTTGAACAGCACGCCGGCGCCGACCAGGAGCCCCGGTACCGGTCCCTGGAATTGCACCTGGTAGTTCGTGCGCGGCCCGATGCCGCCGGTGTTGTTCAGCCAATAGACGAAGCCGAACACCGCGAGGATCGCGGCCAGCACGAAGGTGCCGATCAGCACGTAGGGAGCGCGGGTTTCCATGTCTCATCTCATCTCGTGTTGCAGCATCTGCGAGCGCTTGCCGYGGAAATAGGCGCGCACCCAGGGATGCTCGGATTGCAGCAGGTCGCGCATCGGGCCAATCGCAACGATCTTGCCGTCGGCGAGCGCGGCGACGCGGTCGCAGACCGTCGTGAGGCTCGCGAGGTCATGGGTGACCATGAACACGGTCAGCCCCAGGGTCTTTTGCAGCGTCCCGATCAGCGCGTCGAAATCGCCGGCGGCGATCGGATCGAGGCCGGAGGTCGGCTCGTCCAGGAACAGAATCGGCGGATCGAGCGCGAGCGCGCGCGCCAGCGCCACGCGCTTGGTCATGCCGCCAGACAGCTCCGCGGGATATTTGTCGGCGTCCTGCGCCCGCAGCCCGACCATTTCGAGCTTGGCGATCGCGATCTCGTCCATCAGCTCCTGCGACAGGACGAGATTTTCGCGCAGCGGAAACTGGACGTTCTGGCGGACCGTCAGCGAGGAGAACAGCGCGCCCTGCTGGAACAGGATGCCCCATGTCGCGGCCGTGCCTTGTGTTCCGCGGTTCTGCGGGCCGCCGATCTCGTGCCCCATGACCTCGATGGCGCCGCTTCGGCGCGGGATGAGGCCAATGATGGTGCGCATCAAGACTGACTTGCCGCCGCCGGACGCCCCCACCAGCCCGAGGATCTCGCCCTTGCGGACGTCGAGCGAGAGATGGTCGAGCACCGTCTGGCGACCGAAGCCGACCATGAGGTCACGGACGCGGATCGCGAACTGTTCCTGCGATTCTCCCATCGTCACATCCCGATCGAGGCAAAGAAGATCGCGAACAGGCCGTCGAGCATGATCACCAGGAAGATCGACTTCACCACCGACGTCGTCGTCTGCCGTCCCAGCGACTCGGCACTGCCCTTGACGCGCAAGCCCTCGCTGCAGGCGACAATCCCGATCACCAGCGCCATGAACGGCGCCTTCAGGATCCCCACCTCGAAATGGGTGACGGAAACGGCCTCGTGCAGCCGTGCGACGTAGATCGCCGGCCCCATGTCGCCATAGAACTGCGCGACCAGGCCGCCGCCGTAGAGCGCGGCAATCGATCCGATGAAGGCGAGGATCGGCAGCGCGATGACCAGCGCCGCAACGCGCGGCAGGATCAGGACGTCGACGGGATCGAGCCCCATGGTCGACAACGCATCGATCTCCTCGCGCATTTTCATCGAACCGAGCTCGGCGGTGTAGGCGCTACCCGACCGGCCGGCGACCATGATTGCGACGATCAGAACTCCGAGCTCGCGCAGCACGAGGATGCCGACCATATCGACGGTGTAGGACTCCGCGCCGAACCGGCGGAAATGGAAGAATCCCTGCTGGGCGATGATGGCACCGATCAGGAAGGTGATCAGCGCGACGATGGGAATCGCCTGCCACCCGATGCGGTAGAGCTGATAGACCAGTGACGTCAGCCGCAGCGACCGCGGCCGGCGCAGCACACCGATCATGGCCATGAACAATGCCCCGAGCATTTGCAGGAAGATCGTGATGTCTTCGCGCGCACCGACCGTGGCCTTGCCGAGATCGCCGAGGCTGAGCAGAACCGCATTGGGCTTGGCCGTCGGCGCCGGCGTGTGGCGGTTGACCTCACGCACCTCGTCCATCAGGCCGCTGAAATGATCGGCGAGGCCGACGAATTCGGCCGATCTGCCTGACGATGCGACTCTGCGCGACAGCTTCTCCAGGACCCAGGCGCCGAGCGTATCCAGCGCGCTGACGCCCGACATGTCCAGGGTCACAACTCTCGACCGATCGACATCAGCTCCGACCGAATGGGATAGAGTCTCGAGCGTCGTCACATTCGCCGCGGTCCAGGACCCTTCCGGGCGCAATTTCAGCACATCGCCAGACGGCGTTGCCAGCAACAGCGGTTCGGAGTTCACGCTTTCACCTCATCGGGACAATCGGTCCCCATTCAGCCGCCAGTTCTAGGCCAGCATGTGGCGGGCGGGTTGACCTGTCTCAAGGGCAGGCCCCTGGCCACCCCTTGAGGCAAATCAAGCGCGATCACGCCGGCGGGTCTTAGGTTCGCTCCATTCAAAGGAGACATCAAATCCATGTTCGACGGCGACAGGATGAGCGAAGAACTGCGGACGTTGAAGGTGGACGTCACCCGCCTGCTGAGCACGGCGGGCGAGGAGATGTTCGAGAGTTCGAAGGACCGTGCCAAAGCTCTAGCCGATCAGATCAAGGCCGCGCTTGCCGAGCTCGGCGAAACCGTCTGCGACGAGGAGGAACAGCTTCAGGGCCTCATTGCGGAGCGCCCGATGACATCGCTCGCCTCCGCCTTCGCACTCGGCGTGGTCGTCGGCTTCATGCTGAGGAGGCACTAGGTGAATACCGACAACGTCGTCAGACATCTGCGCGCGCTGTGGCGGACCGACCGGATCATCGCAGACATCAGGCTGCGCCATCTGCTGGTGGGTCTCGGCCTGCGCGCCTTTGCGGCACTGATCGCCGCGTTCGGGCTGTTGATGCTGGAGCTGTCGGCCTATTTCGCACTGGTCCAGATCTGGAGCGCCATTGCGGCGGCGGCCATCCTCGGCGCCGTCAATTTTGCCATCGCGGCGGTTCTCTTCGTCATCGCCGGCCGTGCGCCGTCCGGCCGCGACATCGACCTCGCCAATGAGATTCACGGCGCATCCATCGAGGCCCTTCAGCTCGAGGCGCGCGCGCTCCAGGCCCAGGTGTCGGGCGCGGTGCATCATCCGCTGAGCACGATCGTGCCGGTGCTGGTGCCGCTGATCGCGATCATCGTCAAGTCTTTGCGAACCACTGCCAAGACATCCGCCGCCGCAAATTCGGCTGAACCCCCCACCTAGCCGGCGCGCTCAGAGCTTCAGCCGGACGTCGCAGATATCGGGCTCGGTCGGATCAGGCTTGACCTCGAAACCGAGCTGCCGGCACATTTCGAGCATCACGGTGTTCTCCTGAAGCACGTCGCCCGATATGGCCTTCAGCCCTTCGGATCTCGCGTAGTCGATGATCAGTTGCATCAGGGCCCATCCAAGCCCCCTGCCCTTGAGATCGGACCGCAGCAAGATCGCGTATTCGCCGCTCTCGTAGATCGAGTCCGAATGGAGCCGGACCACGCCGACCATCTCGCCGGTCGCCTCGTCGAATGCGATGAAAGCCATCGCGCGCGCGTAGTCGAGCTGGGTCAGGCGCGCGATGAATTCGTGGGTGAACTCCTTCATCGGCGCGAAGAAGCGCAGGCGAAGGTCGTGAGGCGTCACATGGCGCAGGAACGCGTGGATGGTCGGCTCGTCCTCGGGGCGCAACGGCCGCACGAAGATGCGCCAATCGTCCTTGAGCTTGAGGCGGCGCTCCCACTGTGACGGATAGGCGCGAACGGCGAAATTGGCGGGGCCTGAGCCGGCGAATTTCCGCTGCGACGGCCCCACCGCGACACGGGCGTCGACTGCCGTCACGCCGGTTTCGTCCGCGAGCAGCGGGTTGATGTCGAACTCGCGAATCTCAGGGATATCGGCCGCCATCTGGGCGAGCTTGACCAGCACCATCGCGACGGCGTCCTGCTTGACGGCCGGCACGTCCCGGTAGGCGCGCAGCAGCCGCGAGACCCGCGTGCGGTCGATCAGGTCGCGAGCGAGTTGCAGATCGAGCGGCGGCAGCGCCAGCGCCCTGTCATTGATGATCTCCACCGCCGTTCCGCCCCGGCCGAAGACGACGACGGTGCCGAAGGTGGGATCGTCGGCAAGACCGAGGATCAGCTCGCGCGCCTTCGCCTTGACCACCATCGCCTGGACGATGACACCGCCGATGCGGGCCTCGGGCCGCAGCTTCCTTGCCCGGGCGAGAATGTCGGAGGCAGCCGCACGCACCGCCTCCGGCGTCGTCAGGTTGAGCATGACGCCGCCGACATCTGATTTGTGGACGATGTCGCGCGACATGATCTTCAGCACGACGGTGGCGCCTTGCGCGAACACCTCGTTCGCGCAAGCCACGGCTTCTTCGACATCGGCTGCGGCATAGGTCGGCACCATCGCGATGTCGTAGGCTTCGAGCAAGCGCTTGATCTCGACAGGCTCGAGCCATTTGCGGTCATCGGCGATGGCTGCAGCCACGATCTGCCTGGCGGCCCGGGCGTCAGGCACGAACGTGTCGGGCATCGCGGGGGGAACCTGGCTCAGCTCCTCGACCACTTCGCGATGCCGGACCAGATGCATGAAACCGCGCACCGCATCGTCCTCGGTCGGATAGTTCGGAATGCGCCCGCCAGAGAGCGTCTGAATGATCGGCTGATCGGCCCCGACCCAGGCGGCAAGCACCGGCTTTGCCCAACTGCGGTGCTGCTCGCGGTATTTGCCGACGAGCTCCGTCACGGTCGTCGCGATGTCGGAAGCCGAGGCGATCGCTGTCTGCACATTGAGGACGAGAACTGCGTCATTGTCGGGGTCGGCGAGCAGCACCTCGAGCGCGGCCGCGTAGCGCGATGCATCGGCGTCGCCCACGATGTCGACGGGATTTGCGCCGGACCAGGTCGGCGGCAGCACGCCGTCGAGTTTCTTGCGGGCATCCGCCGAGATGGACGCGGGAATTCCGCCAAGCTCGACCAGTCGATCGACGGCGAGGACACCGATGCCGCCGCCATTGGTCAGAATGGCGAGGCGCTTTCCGGCCGGCGATTCGACGCGGCCGAGCGTCTCGGCGCAGTCGAACAGCTCGCGCAGGTCGGAGACCCGTAGGACGCCCGCGCGGCGGAACGCCGCGTCATAGACGGCGTCGGCGCCCGCAAGCGCGCCCGTATGCGTAGCGGCCGCCTTCGCACCCTGCGCCATGCGGCCGGACTTCACCACGACGACCGGCTTGACGCGCGCCGCGGCGCGTGCCGCCGACATGAATTTACGCGCGTCCTTGATGGCTTCGATATAGAGCAGGATCGCACGGGTCTTGTGATCCATCGCGAAATAGTCGAGCAGGTCGGCAATATCGACGTCGATCTGGTCGCCGATCGAGACGATGCCGGAGAACCCGACGCCGCGCTGCGCGGCCCAGTCCACCATGCCGGCGGCGATCGCGCCGGATTGCGAAATCAGCGCAAGATTTCCCGCTCCCGGCATGTGCGCAGCAAAACTGGCATTGAGGCTCACGCCGGGCATCATGACGCCGAGGCAGTTCGGTCCGATCAGCCGCATGCCGTATTTGCGGGCTGCGGCGATCGCGGACTCGTGCAGCGATCCCGGTCCGTGACCGAGTCCGGCCGAGACGATCAGCGCGCCCGCCGAACCGCGCCGCCCGGCCTGGTCGATGATGCCGGGAACCTCCCGGGCCGGCGCGGTGATGACCACGAGCTCGGGCACGAATTCCAGCCTGTCGAGGCTCGCCACTGAGGCAACGCCGCCGATCTCGGCATGGCGCGGATTGACGAGGCCGAACTGTCCCTTGAATTCAGCCTTGCGAATGTTCTCCAGAACGGCGCGCCCCACGGAAACCGGACGGGCGCTCGCTCCGACAAGCGCAACCGAACGCGGCGACAGCAGATTCCTCAGGCGATAGGTTGACATGAAAGCAAATGCGCCCCGTCGGTGGCGGTTCCGATTGTTGAAAGATCGGGCCGGAAAGCTGGCGGCGAGCCTAGTGCGAGATCATAACCCAGCACGGTGGCTGGCCAATGACGGTCTTTGTCACACCACCCCAGACGATCTCGTTCAGGCGCGAATGATGATAGGCGCCCATCACGATCGCATTGATGGCATTGGAATTTGCCCAACTTCCGAGCACCTTTCCGATCGAGCTGCCGCCGCCCGTCGTCGTTCCGAACGAGGCACGGACACCGTGTTCCCTCAAATGATCGACGAGGGCGGTTCCGGATTGCACGATCGCGTCGGTCTTGTCGTCGGCCACGGTCACGACGCGGACCGAGGCCGCAGCCTGAAGGATCGGCAGCGCGTCGCCGACCGCCCGCGCCGCGCGCGCGGAGTGATCCCAGGCGATCATGACGTTCTCGAATTCCGGTCGCAGCGTGTCCACGTGCTGTTCCGGACACAGCAATAGCGGTCGCCCGGATTCGAACAGGAGCGTCTCGATAATGTGCTCCGTTCGGCTGTCATGCGGCTTCACGGGGATCAGGGTGAGATCGCTGAAACGCGCATGTTCAGCCAGGATCGACGCAATCTGGTCCGCCGGCACCTTGTCCGACCGGCCTTGGGCCCGAATGTTGGCGCGAGACGCCGCATCGGTAAAGGCATTCAGAAGATGCTGCATATCGGCCGCTCCAGAGGCCCCCTTTGCCTCGGCAGCATCGGGAGCATCGGGAAGCAGCACTTTCGGTCGCACGAAAGCATCTTCCTCGAGCGCAAGCGCGGTGATCCTGGCGCCGAGGTCGGCGGCGACGGCCACGCATTTCTCGATCGCAGCGAGAGCCGGTCCGCGCGGCTGGCCGACAAGCGGCAGAAAAACGTCTTTCAGGGGCATCGGGATTCTCCTTGGCCGCCAGCATAGGCCGGCTTCCGTCAAGACCATTGATCCTCGTCAAGCCAGGGGGAACCGTCCAGACGGGCAAGGGCGGGCATTGACGGAAGTCAAGGACTGGCCCCGCGGCGCCATTCTATGGATAGTTCGATCGGAGCGGTTCGCCCCGGAGAGACTGATGCGTGCGATGGTGTTGGCTGCCCCGCGGGCACGGCTGCGGATGGAGGAGCRCCCCGATCCAATCCCCGGCGAAGGTCAGATCCGGGTGCGAGTCAGCGCCTGCGGTGTCTGCCGAACGGATCTTCACGTCGTCGACGCCGAACTGCCCGACATCCGCTATCCCATCGTACCCGGCCATGAAATCGTCGGCCGCATCGATCTCATCGGCTCCAATGTCGCAACGCATGCGCGGGGTGACCGGGTCGGCATTCCCTGGCTCGGGTTCACCTGCGGAAGCTGCCGGTTTTGCCGGGAGGGTATGGAGAACCTCTGCGACCGCCCGCTTTTCACCGGCTATACGCGCGACGGCGGCTATGCAACGCACGCCGTCGCCGACGCGCGCTACGCCTTTCCGCTCGGCGAAGCCGGCGACGATGGGACCATCGCCCCCCTGCTGTGCGCGGGCCTGATCGGCTGGCGTTCGCTGGTCCTTGCCGGCCAGGCAGAGAGGCTCGGCATCTACGGCTTCGGCGCCGCCGGCCACATCATCGCGCAGGTCGCGGTCTGGCAGGGTCGATCGGTCCACGCGTTTACCCGGCGCGGCGACGTGGCCRCACAGGACCTCGCCCGCCGGCTCGGCGCCGTCTGGGCCGGCGCCTCGGACGAAATGCCCGGCACACCGCTCGACGCCGCCATCATCTACGCTCCCGCCGGCGAGCTCGTGCCGGCCGCGTTGCGCGCCGTTCGCAAGGGTGGCCGCGTGGTCTGCGCCGGCATCCATATGAGCGACATTCCGAGCTTTCCGTACGACCTGCTCTGGCAGGAACGACAGCTGATCTCCGTTGCCAATCTCACCCGACAGGACGGTCTCGATTTTCTCAGGATCGCTCCGCAGGCGGGCGTGCGCACCGAGACGACCGCATTCCCGCTCGATCAGGCCAATGAAGTCCTGGACATGCTGCGGAATGGACAGATTCTTAGCGCCGCCGTGCTCAGGCCCTGACCGCATCCCGGAAATACCAGCTTCGATGACAGACGAAACGGCTGCCCAGGAACGGATCTTCACAGCGCTTTGCGCGCATCCCGGCGTGACACGGATCGATACGCACGCCGCGTCGGTCTTTCTCGACGGCAGCCGCGCGCTGAAGATCAAGCGAGCCGTCCGTTTTCCGTTCCTCGACTATTCGACGCTCGAGAAGCGCAAGGTGGCCTGCGAGGAGGAGATCAGGATCAACCGGCCGCTGGCGCCGCAGATCTATCACCGCGTCGTGGCGATCACCGAAGAGTCGGACGGATCGTTGAAGGTCGACGGCCGCGGCCGGCCGGTCGAGTATGCGGTCGACATGTCCCGCTTCGACGAAAGCCGGACGCTGGATCATCTGGCGAAGGCTGGCCCGCTGGATGCAAACCTGGCCTCGGCTGCCGCCGATGCCGTCGTGGCGTCGCATGCGATAGCACCTCGCGCCGACGGCAAGGCATGGGTTGCCTCCATCCCCGGCCTCGTCGATGGAAACAGCAACGGCCTGCGGAAGGGCAACCATCCCCGGCCTCGTCGATGGAAACAGCAACGGCCTGCGGAAGGGCAACCA
>NZ_JBFUES010000180.1:0-9743 GCF_056403875.1 Bradyrhizobium sp. P2_E8 | reverse complement strand
CGCGTCGGCAAGGCAGCGCGCATCGAGGATCGCCTGCGAGGCGCCGTTCGAGCCGACCGGATACATGGGATGCGCGGCATCGCCGAGCAGTGTGACGCGTCCCGATGACCAATAGGGCAAGGGATCGCGGTCGCAGGTCGGATATTCGTAGAACTCGGGCGTTGCCGAGATCAGGCTTTTCACATCGATATAGGGCACCGAGAAGCGCGCCACATGCGGCATCAGCTCCTCGCGCCGGCCCGGACGCGACCAGTCTTCTTTCCGCGGCGGCGGTGCGTTGCCCTCGCCGACCTTCACCAGCACCGCCCAGTTTGTGAGACGGCTCGCGGGGCTTGAGCCCTCCGCGATCGGGTAGATCACGACCTTGGCGTTGAGCCCACCGGCCACGATCATGGATTTGCCGGTGAGGAACAGCGGCCAGTCGCGCGCGCCGCGCCACAGCATCAAACCGTTCCAGCACGGCGGTCCTTCGTTCGGGAACAGCGTGTCGCGCACGCGCGAATGGATACCATCGGCACCGATCAGGATATCGCCGCGCGCTGTGTGGATGTGTGCCCCGGCACGATCGAAGAAGTAAGCCGTAACGCCGCCTTCGTCCTGCGTGAACGCACCAAGACGGCAACCGGTGTGGATTGCGTCCGCCCCGAGCCGCTCCTCGACGGCGCGATGGATGACGCCCTGAAGCCGGCCACGGTGGATCGAGAATTGCGGCACGTCGTGACCCGCGTCGATGCCGCGGGCTTCGCGCCAGACCTCCTGACCATGGCGGTTGAGGTAGTAGAGCTGATCGGTGCGGATCGCGACGTCGTCAAGCTTTTGCAACAGACCAAGGCCGGCCAGCTCACGCATGGCGTGCGGCAACGTGTTGATGCCGACACCAAGCTCGCGAATGGTGTCGGCCTGCTCGAAGACCTCGCAAGCGATGCCGCGCGAGCGCAGCATCAATGCCGTGGTGAGACCTCCGATACCGCCACCAACGATAATCGCCTTCATCGCCCTTACTCCACTCGAAATACGCCAGGCAATGGGGTTAACGTCGCATGGGCGGTCACTCCGCCGCAAGCGGCTTTGTCGCCTTCGCCTTGAGCTCGGCCGGGGTCTTGGGCTTAGCCTTAATTCTCAGCTCGCAATTTCGCGCAAGTCCTCATTGCCGGCCTCGCCACGGGCAAAGCAACTGCCTTAGTCACCCCTGAAGACCGGCTTGACCTTGTTGGCGAAGGCCTGGAAGGCACGCTCGAAATCCGCTGTGGTCATGCACAGGGCCTGAGCAACGGCCTCCGCCTCAATCGCCTCCTCCACCGACATCGCCCATTCCATCGCCAGCATCCGCTTGGTCATGGTGTTGGCGAAGGTCGGCCCTTCGGCGATCTGCTTTGCCAGGAGCTGCGCCTGGGGCAGCACCTGCTCCGGCGCGACGATGCGGCTGAAGAAGCCCCAGCGCTCGCCTTCCTCCGCGGTCATGAACCGGCCGGTATAGAGCAGTTCGGAGGCGCGGGACTGGCCGATGATGCGCGGCAGGATCGCGCAGGCGCCCATGTCGCAGCCGGCAAGGCCCACCTTGTTGAACAGGAACGCGACCTTGGCCCCGCTCGCGGCAAGGCGCATGTCCGACGCCATGGCGACAATCGCACCGGCGCCCGCGCAGATGCCCTCGACCGCGGCCACGATCGGCTGCGGGCACGCCCGCATCGCCTTGACGAGGTCTCCCGTCATGCGGGTGAAGGCAGTGAGCCCCTTGGTGTCCATCTTCACCAGCGGGCCGATGATCTCGAACACATCGCCGCCGGATGAAAAGTTACCGCCGGCGCCGGTGACGACGATCGTCTTGACCGCATCGTCGAACGCGCAGGCGCGGAAGAAATCCGTGAGCTCCCGGTAGCTCTCGAAGGTCAGCGGGTTCTTCCGCTCGGGACGATTGAGCGTCACCGTGGCAACGCCGTCGACCACGGCCAGCAGGAAGTGCTGCGGTGAATAGTCCGCAAGCGGCAGGGTGACGGGATTGGCTGGTCTGCTCATGCGATCTCCTTAGCTTCCTTGTTCCGGGCCTGCGTCGCGCACGCTAGATCTCACCGCCGGCCACGGCAATCGCCTGCCCCGTGATCGCGCCGGCACCCTCGCCGCACAACCAAAGCACGGCGTCGGCCACCTCCTGAGGCGAGATCAGCCGCCCCTGCGGGTTGTGCTTGGCGAGCTCGGCGATCGCCTGCTCGCGGGTTCGCCCTGTTTTCTTCATGATGTTTTCGATGCTGCCAGCGACCAGATCGGTGTCCGTGAAGCCGGGACACACCGCATTCACGGTCACGTTGCTGCCGGCCATCTCGAGGGCGAGCGAGCGCACGAGGCCAACCACGGCGTGCTTGGCAGCGACATATGCGCTGACATAGGCATAGCCCTTGAGCCCGGCCGTCGACGCGACCGCGATGATGCGGCCATAGGGGCGATCCTTCATCCCCGGCAGTACGGCGCGGACGGCGTGGACCACGCCCATGAAATTGACGTCCATCATGCGCGCAAACAGCGCGCTGTCCGATTTGGAGAACGGCGCGGACTCCGCACTGCCCGCGTTGGCGATCAGAATGTCGATTGGCTTTCGCGCATGCGCCTCCGCGATGGCTGCTTTCAGCGCAGCTTCATCAGAGACATCGGCGATAGCTGCAAAATGCGCAGCTCCCGCACCGACCGCCTCGTCCAGAACTGCAGCATTCCGGCCAAGCACCGTCACGGTGGCGCCAGCGCCGACGAGGGATGCTGCAATCGCGCGGCCGATTCCACGGCCGCCACCGGTTACCAGTGCGTGCGGCGAGTGCGGCAATCCGGACATGCGCTGGCTCCTTGGGATCTGCTGATCGTGTCTCCGATATATTTTAACCTTCAAACTTTTGCAACGACGGCGCCCGTCGACGTCGCGAAAGCCCACGCGGAACAGACCGGCCCGAAAATTGCTTTAAGTATAAAATTATCTCTTCCCATCGACGATAGGCCTGTTAGCATCGCCGGGCCCAGCAAGAGGATATCGCGTGCCGCAACCTGCGCCGATGATAACAAAGGACGGACGCTTCGCCTACGAAGCCGCCGGCGATCCGGGCGCGATACCCTTGATTTTCCTGCATGGCATTGGCGGCGCGGCGCGCGCCTGGCGGCACCAGCTCGCCACATTCGGCGACCGCTTCCGCGCGATCGCATGGGACATGCCGGGCTACGGCGGATCGGCGCCGCTTGCCAGCGTCAGCATCGCGGCCCTGGCCGATGCGCTCCAGCAATTCATCGAGCAGCTCGGCACAACAAGACCCGTTCTGGTCGGACATTCGATCGGTGGCATGATCGTCCAGAAATGGCTGATGCAATCGCCGAAACTGGCGCGCGCGGTCGTGCTGGCGCAGACCAGCCCGGCGTTCGGCAAGGCCGATGGCGACTGGCAGACATCGTTCATCGCAGCGCGGCTCGGGCCGCTCGATCGCGGTGAAACGATGAAGTCACTGGCGCCGTCGCTGGTGAAAGAGCTGGTCGGCGACGATCCCGATCCAAAGGGGATGGAACTTGCGCGTGAATGCATGGGAAGCGTGCCCGAAGCGAGCTATCGCGCCATGATGCTGGCCTTGATCGGGTTCGACCAGCGCAGCACGCTCAAGGATATTTCCGTGCCGACGCTGCTGCTGTCCGGCTCCAAGGACAACAACGCGCCAGCGCCGATGATGGCGAAGACGGCGACCTACATTCCCTCGGCCCGATATGTCGAGCTGGCCGGCGTCGGCCATCTCGCGAACCTTGAACGTCCCGACGCCTTTGACGAGGCGCTCGGCAAGTTCGTGGACTCCGTCGTTGCAAACCACAGGTGACTGCGCAATGACCATGCAAGTCAGCAACACGATCGGCGCGAGTGACAAGGTCGTGCTGGATGCACCGATCTTCGATCCCGTCGCGTTCCGCCTCAGCGACGAACAGGCCGGCATCATCGCGCGCGCCCGCGAGATCGGCCAGAGCGTGTTCGCCGGGCGCGCTGCCGCCTACGATCGCGAGGCGATCTTTCCGACCGAGAATTATCGCGACCTGCATCGCGTCGGCCTGCTCGGCATCGCCGTCCCCAAGAAGCACGGCGGACTCGGTGCGAACTACCAGACTTATGCGTTGGCCGCAGCCGAGATCGGCCGCTATTGCGGCGCGACCGCGCTGACCTGGAACATGCATGTCTGCTCAACCCTGTGGTCGGGCCCCCTCGCGGACGACCTCGACATGGACGCGGAGACCCGCGCCGAGCACGAACGGCGGCGCGCGGTCCACTACAAGCACATCGTCGAAGAGGGCGCGATCTATTCGCAGCCGTTCTCCGAAGGCGGTGCGGCGGCCGCAGGCGGCGTCGCCTTCGGCACGCAGGCAAAGCCTGTGAAGGGCGGCTGGATCGTCAACGGCAAGAAGATCTTTGCATCGCTGTCGGGTCACGCCGACTATTACGGCGTGCTCTGCACCGAAATCGGGGAAGGCGAGAAGGCCTCGCGTCGCAACACGCTTTATCTCGCAATTCCCGCAAAGTCGCAGGGCGTCTCCGTCGTCGGCGATTGGGATCCGCTCGGCATGCGCGGAACGGTTTCGCGGACGCTGTTGTTCAAGGACGTGTTCGTCCCGGAGGATTCCGCGCTGATGCCGCGCGGCGTCTATTTCCAGGCCGCGCTGCGCTGGCCGCACATGTTCCTGACGCTGTCGCCGACCTATATGGGCCTCGCGCAAGCGGCTTATGATTTCACCGTGCGCTATTTGCGCGGCGAGGTGCCGGGCATGCCGCCGGTCAAGCGGCGGATGTACCCGACCAAGCAGATCGCGGTCGCGCAGATGCAGATCAAGCTCGAGCAGATCAAGTCAATCTGGTTCCAGGCCGTCACAGAGGCGCGCGCCAATCCGAGCAAGGAGCAGGTGCTGCGCGCCTATGCCGCGCAATATTCGGTGATGGAGGGGGCCAATGAGCTCGCCGCGCTCGCGATCCGCACCTGCGGCGGCCAGGCGATGCTTCGCTCGCTCCCGCTGGAGCGGATCTATCGCGACAGCCGCTGCGGCTCGCTGATGCTGCCCTGGACCGCCGAGCTTTGCCTCGACCGTATCGGGCGCGAGGCGCTGTATGAGGCCGGTGAAACGGACGACTGACGGTGGACCTCTGTAGCCTGATCGACCGCAATGCGGCGTTCGCGCCAGACAAGACGGCCATTGCCTTCGAGGGGGAGCGGCTGAGCTACGCGGCGTTTGCCGCGCGTATCGAGCAGACCGCCACGGCCTTGAAGCAGGAGCTCGGCGTCGGCCGGGGCGATCGCGTTGCGATCCTCAGTCTGAACCGGCCGGACTATCTGGTTCTGCTTTATGCCTGCGCGCGCCTCGGGGCGATGCTGGTGCCCTTGAACTGGCGGCTTGCCGTCGCCGAACAGCTCTTCATTCTCACCGATGCGGGTGCCAAGGTGCTGGTGCTCGAGCAGGCGTTTGGGGGAGTTCTGTCCGAACTTGGGCGGACAGCGCCGGGGACATCCGTTGTTGGCTTCGACTTTGCGCCGCCGCGCGGCACGACTTTCGAATGCCTGCTGGCGCATAGCGATGGCACCAGCCGAAATCCGCACACCGACCTCTCTAGCCCGCTCCTCATCGTCTACACGTCAGGGACCACCGGCCGGCCGAAAGGCGCAGTGCTGCGCCAGGAAGCGCTGTTCTGGAACGGCGTCATGAGCCAGCACATGCACAACATGACGTCCGAAGATCACGTGCTGACGGTGCTGCCGCTCTTCCACGTCGGCGGTCTCAATATCCAGACCACGCCTGCGCTCCAGCTTGGCGCGACCGTCACCATCCACGCCCGCTTCGCGCCGGATACGGCGCTCGCAACGATCGCGCACGATCGACCCACGCTGACGGTGATGGTACCGGCGATCATTCAGGCCGTCAGCGAGCATCCGGCCTGGACCACGACCGATCTCTCATCGCTCAAGGCCCTGGCCACCGGTTCGACCATCGTACCGCCGCACCTGATCGACCGCTTTGTCGCGCGCGGCGTTCCCGTGCTTCAGGTCTATGGTTCGACGGAAACCTGCCCCATCGCGATCTATACGCGGCTTGGCGGCGATCTCTCGCGTGAGGGATCAACCGGACTTGCGGGCCTGTGCTGTGAAGCGCAGGTGATTGATCAGACCGGCCGCGAGGTACCGGCCGGCACACCAGGGGAGATCGCGGTGCGCGGCCCCAACGTGTTCTTCGAATATTGGAGTAATGCGGACGCCACCCACGATGCGCTGCAGGATGGCTGGTATCGCACCGGCGATATCGGCCTGTGCGACGCTGACGGCTATTTCTGGGTCCGCGACCGCAAGAAGAAYTTGATCATTTCCGGCGGAGAGAATGTCTACCCGGCCGAAGTCGAGCGCGTCCTGCTGGAACACCCCGATGTAAGCGAATGCGCCGTGATCGGCAGGCCGGACTCGCGCTGGGACGAGGTACCGATCGCCTATGTGATCCCGCGATCCGGCTGTCGGCTCGAAGCCGACGAACTGCGGGCGCACCTCCAGGCGCAGCTTGCGCGCTACAAGGTTCCGCGCGACATCGTCTTCGTCACCGACCTGCCGCGTACGGCGCTGGGCAAGGTCCAGCATTTCCTGCTGAAGCAGCTTGATGCGCAGTCGCGCGCACGAGGAGAGGCATCTTGAAGATAGCAGTTCTGGGTGGGGGAAACGGCTCTTTCGCGGCCGCGGGCGATTTTGCGCTGTCGGGACATGAGGTCCGGCTCTGGCGTCGCGACGCGGATCAGGTCGCCGTGCATCGCGCCGATGGCTCGCGCATTCTGGTGAAGGACCATAACGGCCGCCACGACATGAAGCTGGCGCTGGTGACGACCGACATCGCCCAAGCCGTGAACGGTGTCGAACTGATCCTGTGCCCCGCCCCCGCCTTCGCGCAGCCGGATATCGCGCGTTTGCTTGCTCCGCACCTGCGGGACGGCCAAGTCGTGTTTCTGCCGCCCGCGACATTCGGCTCGATGATCTTCGCGAAGGCCGCGCAGGACGCCGGCAACCGGGCCAAGGCGAGCTTTGCCGAAACCGGCACGCTGCCCTGGCTCACCCGCAAGCACGGGCCGTTCGAAGTCGCGATCACGATCCGCGCGAAGCGGCTGCCGGTTGGCGTCTTTCCGCTCGACCGGGCGCCACAGGCACTCGAAGTGATCGGACGCGCTTTCCCCGACGCAATCGAGCCCTGCGGAGATGCGCTGTCCGGCGCGCTGATGAATGCAGGTCCCATTATCCATCCGCCACTGATCGTGATGAACGCCGGCCCGATCGAACATTTCGAGCGATGGGACATCCACAAGGAAGGAACGCAAGCCTCAATCCGCCGGGTGACCGACGCGCTCGACGCCGAGCGGATCGCGGTACGCGAGGCGCTCGGCTACGCTGCCCCGCATTTCCCGCTCGCTCACCACTACGCGAAAGAGGGCGAGATCTGGATGTATGGGCGCGGTTCGCATGACCGGCTGACGGACTCCGGCGACTGGCGCGAGCGCATCGTGCTGGCCGAGCACCGCTACATGCGCGAGGATTTGCGGCTTGGGTTGTCGCTTCTGGTGTCCGTCGCCGGCGTTGCGGGCGTGGCTACGCCGCTAGCCAAGGCTTTTCTCGCCATCGGTGGCGCGATCTGCGGTGAGGATTTTGCCCAAGGCGGCCGAACGCTCGATACGCTCGGTCTTGGCAGCCTCAGCAAGGCCGAATTGCAGACGCTGCTTCGCAATGGATTCTGATCGATGATCAATCGCGCCAACATCGCCTGTCTCGGGGCCGGCCGCATGGGGCGAGGCATCGCCGTCGCGTTCGCCTATGCTGGGCACAGGGTCACGATGATCGACATCAAGCCCCGTTCCGCCGAGGACTTCGCCAAGCTGCAAGCGGATGCGCTCGGCGAAGTCAGGAAGACATTTGCGAGCCTCTCGAACCTGGGATTGCTGGCCGAGGCAGATGTCGATCCGCTCATCGCGCGTGTCTCGSTGGCGGCGGCTAGCCAGAGCGGCGCAGTGCTTGCCGATTCCGGTATCGTTTTTGAGGGTGTCCCTGAAGTCGTCGAGCTCAAGCGGGAGGTGCTGGGGGCGGCCTCAAGACAGGTAAAGCCGGACACGATCATTGCATCGACCACGTCGACCATCCTCGTCGACGATCTCTCAGGTGCGATCGTGAACCCACGCCGCTTCCTCAACGTGCACTGGCTCAACCCCGCCTATCTGATCCCGCTGGTCGAGGTTTCGCCCGGAAAAGCCACCGATCCCGCCGTCATCGACGCGGTCAAGGCGCTGCTTGAAGGCATCGGCAAGGTTCCGGTGGTCTGCGCGGCGACGCCCGGCTTCATCGTGCCGCGCATCCAGGCGCTGGCCATGAACGAGGCCGCACGCATGGTCGAGGAAGGCGTCGCCAGCGCGGAGGAGATCGACAAGGCGATCCGCTACGGCTTCGGCTTCCGCTATGCCGTGCTCGGACTGCTCGAGTTCATCGACTGGGGCGGTGGCGATATCCTCTACTATGCGAGCCGTTACCTCGAAGGCGCACTCGGCAGCGACCGCTATCGCGCGCCGGAGGTCATCTCGCGCAACATGCACGAAGGCCGGATCGGCCTGCGAACTGGCGCAGGCTTTCTCGATTATTCCGGGCTCGATGTCGACGCCTATCGGGCAAAGCGGCTGCAGGCCATGGTCGACCTGCTCCGGCATTTCCAGCTGGCTCGCCCGCCAGTACTCGATCGCGACTAGCCGAAGACGTCCTGAAGCACGCCTTCCCGCACAACCGCGACGCCGTCCAGCTCGATGGTGGTCCCCATCATCGGCAGGTCGAAATGGCCCGCCGTGTAGCGGCCGGCGAATTCGTTCGCGCCGGTCGAGAACAGGAAATTGCCGGAGACCGCACGTATCTCCGTGCCATTGGTGTCGCGCTGGTCGTACATCGACAGCGCTTCATAGCGCGCGGCCGGATTCATGCCGAAACCGACATGCGAGACCGCATAGGCCTCGCGATCGCCCCAGGCGGCGAGATAGGCACGCATCATCGCGGCATCCGTGCCCTCGCCTTCCAGCTCGACGACGTAATCGTCCTTCAACGTCATCTTCACGGGGGATGTCAGGTAGCGCTTGAAGGTCAGGTTGATGTCGCCGGGCGCCATCACCAGCGTGCCGTTGATCGTTCCGCTCTTGGGAAAGCTGACGACGATGCCACCCGGCCAATGCGCCAGCGTGCCGGGCTTATCGGTCCAGCCCCATACGCCAACCGTTGACGCACCGACCATGTCCACGTCGAGCGCAGTGCCGGCTTTTGAGGTGACCCGCATCCGCTTGGTCCCGCGCAGCATCTTCGCCGCCGCGCGAACGCGCTTCTCGAGTGCGGGGTCCGGCACCATCCGCTCCAGCGCCTCCGGGTGCTCGTTGGAGATCACCAGAATCCGTGCGCCGGCCTTGAGGATCTCGGGCGTCTCCACCGCGTGCATCAGGCCCTCGATGGTGCAATCCACCACAAAGCCGGCCTGCTGAAGCGCACTGATCACCGGGCCGAGCCGCTGGATCGCCTCGCTCGCCCCTGTCGAACGAACCGGAACGATATTGCGATTGCGCGGCGTCGGCATCACCACATGAAATGGCCGCGCGCCCATCCGCAGCAGCGCGAGTTCCGCCAGATGCACATTCAGCGCACGCGATTGCGTTTCCGAGAGGATCGCCGCGGTATCACCGGCCTTGACGGCGCATCGTTCGA
>NZ_JBFUES010000179.1:0-9748 GCF_056403875.1 Bradyrhizobium sp. P2_E8 | reverse complement strand
CTCGACGAGACCGCGCTGGAGACGCCATCGCTGGCGCTCGCCGACGCCGCCCGCGAGACGCTGCGGATGGGCGACTTCGTCGAGGTGATGCTGCGCAAGGTCATGGCCGCGATGATGACGGGCGACCGCGCCCTGGTGGACCAGGTCTCGAAGATGGACAATGTCGTCGACGGCCTGGATGAAGCCATCAAGCTCTACGTGACGAAACTCATGCGGGGCAGCCTCGACGAGAGCGAGGGGCAGCGCGCGATGGAGATCATCTCCTTCGCCATCAACCTCGAACACATCGGCGACATCATCGACAAGAGCCTGAGCGAGCTTGCGACCAAGAAGATCAAGCGCCGCTTCCAGTTCTCGGCCGAGGGCTCCGAGGAGCTCGCAGCCTTCCACAAGCGCACGATGGAATCGCTGCGGATCGCCTTCGGCGTGTTCATGTCGGGCGATGCGAATGAAGCGCGCAAGCTGCTGGTGGAGAAGACCACGCTGAAGAATACCGAGCTTGCCGCCGTCGAGCGCCATCTCGACCGCCTGCGCGAGGGCCGCCCCGAGACCATCGAGACCACCTCGCTGCATCTCGACGTGCTGCGCGATCTGCGCCGCATCCACTCGCATATCTGCTCGGTCGCCTATCCCGTGCTGGATGCCGCGGGCGAGCCGTATCGCAGGACCGAGACCGAGACAGCCACCCTGCCCGCGTCAGGTGCGGCCTCGGCGCTGCCGCGCTAGCCCGGCACGTAGAATGACCGCGCCGCCCGCCAGGAGCAGGCCCGCGCCGCAAAGCAGGACCGGAGCGATCCACAGCGTCAGGAACGACAGCAGCCGCGCATCCTCGGGCCGGCGGGGATCGTAGGCGATCCTGACCCGTTCACCGTCCGAATAGGGCTGCGCGGTCGATCCTGACGACGACGTGAATGTCATCGAGCGGCCGTCGCCCGTCACGAATTGAAACGTCGGATAGAGAAACGTCCCGCCATGATTGCCGCCGCTTCGCGCGACAGCGCCGGCGAAACGCGCGTCCGTCTGCTCGGCTCTCGCGAGGAATGCGACGGTTCCGCCAAGCTCGACAAGGCCGAGCCCAAGCAGGACCAGGCCGACCAGAACAACCGACACGAACAGGACTATCGATAATTTGCGCATGCCGATTGGGAAATCCGGATGCCCTGCCGCGCGCAGCCTTTGATCAACGCTCCAGCGACTTCGACGCGCGGCCGCGGTTCTTGATGATCAGCATGATGTTGCGGATGTAGATCACGGTGGCCAGCGCCTGTCCGAGGATGATCACGGGCTCGCGCTTCACGACGCCGTAGACCAGTGTCATCAGGCCGCCGCCCATCGAGCAGAACCAGAACGCCATCGGCACCACGCTGTTGCCGGCGCGCTCGCTGGCGATCCACTGCACTAGGAAGCGCGCGGTGAAGAACAGCTGCGCGACCAGGCCGAATGCGAGCCAGAAGTCGAACTTGGCGACGAAAACGTCGTAGAGATAGTTGCTCAGCGCCTGGCCGTACTGGATGATCATGCCGTCACCTCGGTCACGTCTGGTGTGGGCTTCTTGCGGCGGATCAGCCACCACACGCCGGCGAGATCCATGATCCCGATCCAGAGCCGGTCGAAGAAGCCGTAGTTGGACACGCCGGAGCGGCGCGGCCGGTCGATCACGTCGACATAGGCGATCTCGTAACCCTCACGCCGCACCAGCGCCGGCAGGAAGCGATGCAGCCCGTCGAAATAGGGCAGCGCGAGGAAGACCTCGCGCCGGAACGCCTTCAACCCGCAGCCGGTGTCGCGCGTGCCGTCCTTCAGGATGGAATTGCGGACCTTGTTCGCCACGCGCGACTGGAACTTCTTGAACCCCGTGTCCTTGCGTCCGACGCGCTGGCCGGCCGCGAGCCCGACACGGGCGCCCTTCTCGACCGCCGCGATCAGGTCCGGCAGGAAGGCCGGATTGTTCTGGCCGTCGCCGTCGAGAGTTGCCACGATCGCGCCGCGCGCGGCGCGCACGCCGCTGCGCACGGCGGCGGACTGGCCGCCGGATTTCGCGTGACGGAGCTGACGCAGATTGCCCCGCTGCGCCATGATGGCATTGAGCCGCACGCCGGTCGTATCGGTCGAACCGTCATTGACGTAGATGATCTCGTAATCCCAGCGGCCGTCGAGCGCCGCTGTGATCTCCTCGATCAGGGGCGCGATGTTGTCGGCTTCGTTGCGCACGGGAACGACGATGGAAACCGAAGGCTGGGACGTCGACAAATGAGGCTCGTGGTTGGAATTGGCCTGCGCCTCGGGGAACCGGCGGCCCCGGCAGGCAGCCGCTTTTATGGGGCTGCGGCCCCGCGGGCAACCCTTTTGAGGCGGCCCGAGACCGGCCCTGGAAGGGGCACAATGGTGCCGTCGGCACGGATGGCGAAGCCGAGCCGGCGCGCGGCAAACCAGTAGCGAACGGCCATGGCACCGACGATGCCGACCAGGGCCCCGGCGGTGACGTCGCTCGGGTGATGCGCGAGCAGCACGAGCCGTGTCAGCAGGATCACAATCGCGTAAGTGAACATGAACACGCGCAGCCGCGGCCAGAGTGCGGAGACCGCAAACGCCAGCGCGAACGCCGTGATCGCGTGGCCCGACGGCAGGCTGGCATAGGCTCCCGACCCCTCGAACGGGATGAAGTTGAACGGATCGGCCTTGCCGCCGACGAACGGACGCCCGCGGCCGATGAGAAATTTCAGGATCTCACCGACGAACACGGACAGGGCAACGGACAGAAACAGGAACTGGAGCCGCGTGCCCAAGCCGAGCAGCAGCGCACGGCGGGTGCCGTGAAGCCCTGCCGCAGCGAATGCCAGCGCCACCAGCGCGACCCCCAGTACCGAGAGCACGTACTCGTCCTTGCCGAAATCGGTGAGGATGCGGATCGGCCAGAGGCCGGGCGCGCCCCGTGCCGGCATCAGCTGGATCTCGGTCTGGTCGAACGCGAGCATCAGCGCAATGACCAGGGCTGCGCCTGCCACGCTGAGCCACAGCGAATGCCGCGCCAGCTTTCGGGCGGCCTCGGCACGGCGCGAATGCGAGGGCGTGCGGACAAGCTGCGCCAGCGCATGCCAGGACACGGCGAGCAATTGCGTGGGATAGCCTGCGCGCGGCGCGATGTTGGTCGAAGCCGGCATCCTATTCGGTGCCTTCCGAGCGGAAGATCGAGATCGAGATCGCGCGCCCTTGCGAGAAATTGTAGCCGTCGATGCGCGCGCCGACCTTGTACCGCAGCCCGATCGCCTCGGCGCGCTGCACGAAGCTGCGCTCCGAGCGCTGCTCGACCAGCGCGAAGCGGCAGCTGCCCTGCCGCAGGAAGTCCGCCGCGCCCGAGCCGTCGGTGAGCAGCGTCTGGCTGCCCGTCAGGAACACGAGGCTCGGCTCGTGATAGCCGGCAGAGGCCGCCTTCGGCCCGACGCAGGTGACGTTGCGCAGCGCACGCGCGACCTCGATGCTCGGAAACACCGGCGTCAGCGACGGCAGCACGATGCCGTAGACCACGACCGCCAGCATCAGGGCTGCGACCAGCGCGTTCAGCACCGAGCGCTCGGCGTGGTTGGTGTCGAACAGCCACCAGGCGAACAGGCCGAAGATCAGCGACGCCGCGATGAACGGCCAGGCCACGAAAGCCGGCTGCCGCGTCAGCATCACCGCTCCGACCACCGCGATGATCGAGGCGGCCGCGGGGATCGCGAACCACCAGGCCGAGCCGCGCATCAGCCAGGAGCGCGACAGCACGCGCCGCTCCAGCGCGCCGACGGTCAGGATCGCGATCGCCGGGTACAGCGGCAGCACGTAATGCGGCAGCTTGGTCAGCACCGCCTCGAACACGATCCAGGACGGGATCAGCCAGGCCAGCAGAAACTGCGCACCGGGCTCACGCCGCGCCCGCCACACCGCAGGCGCCGCCATCGCCGCGAGCGGCGCGCCCGGCCAGAAGGTGATCCAGAACAGCGCCAGATACAGTCCGGGCGGCGCGCCATGGGATTCCTGGGCGCCGATCTTGCTCAGCATGTCGCCGCCGACGGAATCGGCGAAGAAGGCATCGCCCGCGCGCCAGAAGATCGCGACGAACCAGGGCAGCACCAGCACCAGCATCCACATCAGGCCCCAGAGCGGGCGCAGCTTCCACAGCCAGGAGGCGTCGCGGTCCTGGATCGCCAGCGCGACGATGGTCAGGCCGGCGAACATCAGGATCAGCGGCCCCTTGATCAGGATGCCCAGAGCGAGCGCGGTCCAGAAGATCGCGGGCCAGCTCCAGGGCGGATGCGTCTCGTCCTCGGCGCGCTGCCACGACAGATAGGCCCGCGCCATCGCGCCCATCGCGGCGGTCACGCAGAACAGCAGCATCGCGTCGGTCTTGGCGAGCCGCGCCTCGACGCCGAGCAGCACCGAGGCGCACATCAGGAGCGCCGCGAGCACCGCCGCGCGCCGCGTGACGAAGCCGAGCGCCGCCCAATAGGTCATGAGCACGGCGCCGATCGCCCCGATCAGCGAGGGCAGCCGATAGACCCAGATCCGCAACTCGGCCTTCGGCAGCTTGAGTGCCGCGGCGGTTTCGACCGCAGCGGATTGCAGCCAGTAGATGCCGACCGGCTTCTTGTAGCGGACGTCCTCCTGGAAGCGGATGTCGACATAGTCGCCGCTCTCCACCATCTGCTTGGTGGCCTGTGCAAAGCGCGCCTCGTCGCGATCGACAGGCGGGATCGTGAAGAAGCCCGGCAGGAACAGCAGCAGCGCGCAAAGCACGAGAAAGGCCACCGCGCGGCCGTGGCTGGCCGTGACGACATCGAGCATCGACACCAGCCGGCTACCCGGATTTACGGGCGATTTCGGCTCGCGGGGGGCTCCAAAACGGGGGGTTGGGTAGGTCTCGGCCATTGGTTCCGCTTACGCTGAAACCGTCATTCCGACAACCGCTTAAGGCCGGGTCATTGAATTCGAATGACAACTGTGTCCGCGGCGCCAGTGGCATCGATCACGGTGAGCCGCGCAAAGCCCGGACCGGGCGGATCAATCAGCCGCTGGCGGCGCCCGTCGATCTCGCCGAGCGCCGTGCCGTTAACCATGACGGTCATGGGCAGAACGCCGCCGGCGACCTTGACCGGCATGGCGGCGGCCTCGGTGCCGCCTGATCGGTCGACGTCGATCCGCGAGCCGTTCAGCGGGAACTGGATGTGCAGCGCCTGCTCGCCGCCGGTCCGCACCAGTTCCCCGACCGGGCGGAACCGTTTCAAGGGCAGCGGCAGTTTGGCGTTGCTGGCCACCAGGGTTCCCTTGGGCGGCTTCGGCAACGGGGCCAGCGTCTTGCCGGTCCGGGCGAACGCGTCGAACAGGATGGGCGCCGCGGCGACGCGCCCGATCAGGCCGGGAACCGGCGCGCCGTCGGGCCGGCCGACCCAGACGCCGATGGTCATGCGGCCATCGAAGCCGACCGACCAGGCGTCGCGATAGCCGTAGGAGGTCCCGGTCTTGAAGGCGATCCGGTTGTGGGCGGCATTTTCCGGCGGCGGCGTGCCCAGCAGCACGTTGCCGACCTGCCAGGCCGCGACCTGATCCAGCAGCCGCAGCGGCTCGCGGTCGTCTTTGGCAGCCACGACCTCGCGCAGCGACTTGGTGGTGCCGAGCCGGGCGAAGCCCGCATAGAGCTGGGCGAGGTCCTGGAGCGTCACGCCGACGCCGCCGAGCCCCATGGCGAGCCCGGGCGCTTCGTCCTTGGGCAGGATGAGATTGCCGCCGGCCTGCCGCAGCCGCGACGCCAGCCGGTTCGCGCCGACGCGATCGAGCAGCACGATCGCCGGCACGTTCAGCGACAATTGCAGCGCCTTCTTAACCGGCACCGTGCCCTGGAACGTCATGTCGAAATTTTCCGGCGCGTAGGAGCCGAAGCGGACGGGCCGGTCGTCGATCAGGCTGTCGGGATGGACGAAGCCGTCCTCGAAGGCGAGGCCGTAGATGAAGGGCTTGAGCGTCGATCCCGGCGAGCGAATGGCGCGCGTCATGTCGACCTGACCCGCCCGGCTCTCGTCGAAATAATCCGCCGAGCCAACGCGCGCGAGCACGTCGCCGCTCTCGTTGTCGACCACGATGATGCCGACCGAGATGTTCGCACCCAGCGCAACGGCGCGGTCGCGCGCCAGCGGCTCCAGCACCTTCTGGAGATTGGCGTCCAGCGTCAGCTTGATGACGGGCGTATCCTTGACCGTCGCAAGCGCGGTGTCGGAAGCATGCGGCGCCAGGATCGGCATTGGCTTGCGCAGCTTCGGCACGGGCACGGCCTTGGCCTGCTTTGCGTCCTCGAGGCTGACGACATGCTCTTCGACCATGCGGTCGAGCACGCGGTCGCGGGCCWTGAGCGCCGCATCAGGATAGCGGTCGAGCCGGCGCGTCTCCGGCGATTGCGGCAGCGCAACCAGCAACGCCGCCTCGGCCAGCGACAGCCGCTTCGGCTCCTTGCCGAGATAGGCAATCGAAGCGGCGCGGATGCCTTCGAGATTGCCGCCATACGGCGCCAGCGCGAGATAGAGGTCGAGGATTTCGCTCTTGCTGAGGGTCCGCTCGATCTCGATCGCGCGCACCATCTGCCGCAGCTTTGCATAGAGCGAGCGCTGCCGCCGCGGCTCCATCAAACGTGCCAGCTGCATCGTGATGGTCGAGCCGCCGGACACGATGTGGCCGCGCGTCGACAGCTGCAACGCGGCACGGCCCAGCGCCAGCGGATCGATGCCGTCATGGGCGTGGAAGCGCTGGTCCTCATAGGCGAGCAGCAGTTTGAGATAGATCGGATCGACGTTCGCTTTGGCGTCGACCGGAAGCCGCCAGCGCCCGTCCGCCATGGCATAGGCGCGCAGCAGCTTGCCGTTGCGGTCGACGATCGTGGTGGAGACCTGGCGGGACTCGTCGAGCGGGAGAGGACCGAGGGAGTAGACCCACGCGACGAAGCCGGTGATAGCGAGGATAAATGCGAGTGCTGCTGCCGAGACGATGTGGCGACTCCTGCCCAGCACTCCGTCATGGCCGGGCTTGTCCCGGCCATCCACGTTCTTGCCCGCGGCGCCAAAGTCCGTGGATGCCCGGGACAAGCCCGGGCATGACGACTGAAAATGTGGCGCCGCTTCGCTCATACAATTCCGCTTACGTTCGAGCCCATCTCACTTCGCCGCCCGCACCTCGACAGTGCCCGTCCCCGTCCGCCCATAGCGCGAGGGATTGTACATGTCCTCGACATAGGCCTGCGGCAATACGTATTTACCCGGCGAAACGGCGCGGACAACGTAGGCAACGGTGAACACCGACTTGGAGTCCGAGGCCCGGTCAACGGCCGCCGTGAAGCGGTCATCGCGGAACTCGGTATTCTCGGGCTCCTCGCCGTCCTCGATCCAGTCCAGCGTACCGCTGTCGCCGGACGAGACCAGCTTCGGATTGTCGATCTCCAGCCCCGCCGGCAGATAGTCGGACACCATGATGTGGCCGTACTCGGGCTTGGCCTCGGTGATCTTCAGCACCACCGCGAAGCGCTGGTTCTGCTTGACCTTGCTGATGTCGGCGGGTTTGCCGTCGAGCGTGAAGTAATTGCGCTCGATCTTGAAGCCGTTCGATGCCGCCGGCTCCGGCGTCACCGGCGAGCCCGACACCGAGACCACCGCCTGCACCGGCGCATCGCCGGTGTTGGTGATCTTCAGCGGCTTGCCGCTCAGCGTGTCCGCCTTATAGCTGCGATAGAGCGCGGTCTTGACCGGCTGGCCGTCGACCTCGATCGAGAGGTTTTCCTTGGCGAGCGCCCGCGCCGCCAGCACCAGCCACGCGTTCTCCTGCGTGGAGGTGTAGGGCGTGAGCCCGCGCGCGGTCTCGACCCGCGACACCGCCTGCGTCAGCGTCGCCCTCGGCGCGTTGCCTTCGCTGGCAAGCGAGACCAGCGCCGCCGCATCGCGAAGCTGCGAGCCATAGTCAGTGCGGCCGAACTCCAGCACGGGCTTTGGCGCAAGCGAGTCGAGCGCGGCACCATAGACCCGCTCCGCACGGTTGCGGTCGCCGACCAGGGCCAGCGCCGCCGCAAGCTGCGACTTCGCGATCGGCGTCGCGAGGTTGGAGAGCTTGGTGTCGGCGAGATAGCGGAGGTCGCCGATCGGAGCTGCGCCATTGCGCGCGAGCACGTAGAGGCCATAGGCGAGATCGCGCCCGCCGTCCTTCTCCGGCTCGTTGCCGTTGACGACCGAGTTGCGGACGCGGTCGAGCGCGTTCTTGAACAGTACGTCCGGCACGGCAAACCCCTTTTCGCGGGCGCGGGTGAGGAAGTCCGTCACGTACGCATCGAGCCAGGCGTCGTCGCCGCCGGCCGACCACAGGCCGAACGAGCCGTTCGAACCCTGGCGCGCCAACAGCCGCTCGATCGCGTCGCGGATATGCTGGTCGACCTCGGTGTCCATGGCCAGATGCGCGCCGGCTGCGAGCTCGTTGACATAGAGCAGCGGCATGGCACGGCTCGTGATCTGCTCCGAGCAGCCATAGGGATAGCGATCGAGCGCTTTGAGGATCGTCGCCGCATCGAGCGCGGTGGACAGGCTCGCCGAGACCGAGACGCTGCCGGTACCCGGCACGAGGTCGGAGAACATGTCCGAGGTCAGCGTCAGGCTCTCGCCCTTCGCAAGCGTCCGGATCGAACGCCGCGCCAGCACCTGCGTCGCCGCCTTGACGTCGAGCGCATAGTGGCGTGCGAGGGCAAGCCCGTTCGGCCCCTTGATGTCGACGTCGAGCGTCGCCTGCCCCGCCGCGGTCGCGTCGAGCGCGAGCGAGAACGAGTTGCGCTGCTTGGCGGCGAGCTTGACGGTGGTCGCGGGATTGCCGGTCATCTTCACCGGGCCGCCCGTCTTCACATTGATGACGTAGTCGCCGGCCTGGCCCTCGACATTGTCGATCTCCAGGTTGACCGTGCCGCGGTCGCCATTGAGCAGGAAGCGCGGCAGGGTCGTGGTCAGCACGACGGGATCACGGATCACGACGTCGGTGTTGGCGCGGCCAAGCTTGGACGCGGTCCACGCCACCGCCATCACGCGCGCGGTGCCGGCGAACTCCGGAATGTCGAAGCTCACCTCGGCGGTGCCGTCGGCGGCGACCGTGACGATGCCGGAATAGAGCGCGAGCGGCTTTTGCGCAGGCGGCGAGCCCTGCAATTCGCCGGCTCCCGCGTCGCCGCCGGACTTGATCTGGCCGCGCGTGCCCGACATGCCGTCGATGAGCTGGCCGTAGAGATCGCGGATCTCCGCGCTCAGGCGGCGCTGGCCGAGATAGTAATCGTCCGGTGCCGGCGGCTTGTAATTGGTGAGGTTGAGGATGCCGACATCGACCGCGGCGATGACGACCTTGGCGTCCTCGCCGGGATTGAGCCCGTCGAGCCTGACCGGGATCTTCAGCATCGCATTCGGCCGGATCAGCGCCGGCGGCGTCAGCTTCACCTGAAGCGTGCGGGTCTGCTTGTCGATGCCGAACCATTTCAGGCCGATGGCGCGGCCCGGCATGCGCTGGGCGGCGGCATCGAGCGGACGGCGCAGCGTCGCCACGACATAGGCGCCGGTGCCCCAGTCCTTGCCGACCAGGAGCTTCACCTGCGCGGTGCCTTCCTTGACGTCGATGGTCTGCGTCGTCAGCAGGCGGTCGCCGAGCACGTTGATGGTGAGCTTGCCGGCGGTGCGCACGTTCACCGACACCGTCATGGTGTCGCCGGAGG
>NZ_JBFUES010000178.1:0-9789 GCF_056403875.1 Bradyrhizobium sp. P2_E8 | reverse complement strand
GTCCGACACGCTCGTTCGTGACCTCACCGCGCATCGCACCCTAGGGCTGCGTCTCAATCTGAGTGAGCAGCCGGATGTCGCCATCGTCGCGGTTACGCACGCGCTGGCGGCTCAAATCTTCTACATCGGGGCCAATGCACACGTGGTGGGCATTCAACCGGTCAAGACGGAGTTGGCCACGCATGCGGTCGGAATCGAGGACATCCCGGCCGGGAAAGCGTGGTCGGATCGCCATGCCAATTGGGCGAGGCAAATGCCCCGGGACGTCGCCGGGCTGTGGGAATTCGTGGCCGAACTCGATCACGACAGCCGTATGGTGCTGTTCGCGCATTGCACGGCATTGACGGCCAATGCGGTCAAATTGCCATTTGATCTCCGGCCGCGCGCGTTGGCGGTGGCCAGCCGTTTGGCCAGGGCCGTCGCCCTCGACATGACCGGATATTGGCGGCCGACGGTGCAAAGCTATCTCGGCCGGGTCACCAAGGCGAACATCCTTGAGGCCGTGCACGAAGGCGTCAGCGAGGAGGCCGCCGACCGCTTGTCGGGAATGAAAAAGGCCGAGATGGCGGCAGCCGCCGAGCAACTCTTGGCGGCAACCGGCTGGTTGCCGCCGTTGCTGCGCACGGCCAAGACGCAGGATCAGGCCGGTGCGCCAGACGAGGCGCCGCGCCATGATTTTTGTTCGCAAGCTGCCGAGTAGGAGGTGAGCCGGGGCCGCAAGGACGGTCCCGGCTCTCATTAAATTCCGGCCGCGCACCTTAGGGCGCGCGGCCGGTTTAGTTGAAGCCAGGCGAGCATTACTCACGCTAGCCCGTCTTCAAAAGGGGGGCACGATCGGTCAAATCTGCGCAGGTGGCAGCCGCTTGCGACGCTGTGCCGAACCTCCCTGTCGTAGCGGCGAGGCGATCAGGTTGGGGCACGGATCGTGTCTCGACCTCGGGTATTCAAAGCGCAATCGCGCGAATAGTCCTGACCGGCGCCATCGCTTCCTGATGCTCAAACGCAATCGAGCTTGCTGGTTTGTCCGGTGAATCGTCCTTGCGTCTGATGCGTAGACGTCGGCTTCCTCTCTGGTCGATCTCACTGCTTTCCGATGCTGTGATGGGCGGTGCTAGCCATGGTCATCCCCGTCAGTTCGGTCATGGGCTCGCGTCCAACGCACCCTCGATTGGCTGATCAGGCCCGAGGGACGGCAAGAGCCTCGATCGCCTTCCCGCAACGGCGAAAGCCTGCTTTTTTACCCCTGCCGCCAAGCGGCGGCATTCCTCGCGCAAGACAAAAAAGCAGGCTTTCGCCGTCCTCCGCTGCGCTGCGGGCCTGGCGGCTGCGGGTCGATCGCTCCCCGGGCCAAGGATCGCCATCGAGGCTGCGATGGGCGCGGCCCGAGCAACAGACAGACGGAGATGATCATGGCGACCATCGGCACTTTCACCGCTTCGGACAACGGCTACACCGGCTCGATCAAGACGCTGACGCTCAACATCCAGGCCAAGTTCACGGCGTCCGAGAAGGACAACGACAAGGCCCCCGACTACCGGATTTTCGCAGGAGCGACCGAATTCGGCGCCGCCTGGAAGAAGACCGTCCGCGACAGCGACCGCGAATATCTCTCGGTCAAGCTCGACGAACCCAGCTTCCCCGCTCCGATCTACGCCTCGCTGGTCAAGGTCGAAGGCGAGGAGGGTTTCAGCCTGATCTGGTCGCGCCGCAGCGGCGACTGATCGCCCGAGCCATCGGCCCCGCCTCCTCGGAGGCGGGGCTTTTGCGTTTCTTGCGCCGCTTTGGAAGGAAGCAGATGAGCATTTTGAGTTCAGAAGATGGGCTTCGACGCTGGCTGAAACGCGGTCGATAGGATGGGTTTCCGGGGTGCGTTTTTGGGCTCGTTTCTCGAAAATTCGCGTCGCATCGGGCTGCAATTTTCGATCTCCTGACGTGCGAATTTCATCGGTTCTCACGAGCGGCAGCGACGTGTCCACGCCTGCTCTCAGGGCACGAACTGCCTTCAGTTTGTTGAGCGAAAGGCCTCTACTTCACGTCGCTCCGATTGAGCTTCGGTGGATGACGTTGGCAATGTGAGCAAGGCCAGACCAATCAGGCCAAGCGGCTTTCTACGCCGGACTCCTTAGCAGCGCTGCTAGCACTAGTGCTTATTGGCGGGCGTGCACTTGGATGAAGGCGGGCTCGCCAGTCGATTTCCACCCCATTGGCTTCGATYAAGTCATGCTGCCGTCCTAGGTAATGATGCGATATTCCATGCATCCCGGCGTGCGCCGCATACCTATTCCGCACCATGTCATCGCCTCAACGTGCATCGCTCAGAACGCCTGGACAGCGCGGTTGGGCGTGTCGCTGGATAGCTTGTGAGGCCGCGTAGACGCGCTCTTCACGCTTGGAAAGATGCGCCGCGATGGCGCCCGCCTGCGTTGCTGCAGCGGAATTATGCCGTCGATGAGCGCGCAAGAGTGCACGGCGCACCGGGATTCTTGCACGTGGCTGACGCCTCACGGCGTCGATGCAAAGACCTTGTCACAGCAGCGAGAGGAAGCGACAATGGGTCAGATGAAGCGCACAAGACGACCGACGAGATACCGGTGCACGGAGGTAAGACGGCCGTGGCCGAATCCGGAGCCTGGTGCAACGACTTGGAAGGTCGTTGCCACAAGGGAGAGCTCCGATGAAACTGTACGTTGGATTGGACGTCGGCCTTGAAGAAACCAGCGTTTGCATCGTGGATAGCGAGGGTCTCACGATCCGCGAAGTGAAGGTCAACACTGAGCCAGAGGCGATCCGCTCCGCGTTGGAGGACTACGCGGATCGCCTCGATCATCGCTGGGTATCTGGCTGTATCGCGAACTACAGGCAGCCGGGCTTCCAATCATTGTCGTGGAAGCACGCCATATGCGCGTTTCGCTATCGACGATGCGCAACAAAACTGACCGAAACGATGCGCGCGGCATCGCGCAGATGATGCGGTTGGGCTGGTACCGCGCCGTCCATGTCAAGAACATCGACATGCAAAAGATGCGTACATTGCTGACCAACCGGAAGCTGCTCAAACGCAAATTGGTCGACCTCGAGAACCATGTTCGGGGCGCACTGCGGGCCTATGGATTGCTCGTCGGAGCGGTCGCTCGAGGTGCCTTTGAGGCCCGTGTCCGCGAGCTGATTGAGCACTGCGACCCGATTTTTGTGATGTCCATCCAGGTCATGCTGGACGTGCGCCGGGCCCTCCTCGAGGGCTATGATCGGCTACATCGCGTGCTCCTGCAGGTCGTCCAGCATGATCCAGTTTGCCGACGTCTGATGACAGTTCCAGGCGTCGGCCCGGTCGTTGCCTTGTCATTCAAAGTTGGCGTTGATGACCCTCATCGCTTTACCCGATCACGCACAGTGGGCGCCCATTTTGGGCTGACGCCAAAGCGTCACCAGTCAGGTACGTCGATCGATTTTGAAGGTCATATCAGCAAACAGGGCGATATCTCGGTGCGGGAGGCGCTATGCGAAGCAGCTGCAAGTCTGCTGCTACGGGTCAGGAAATGGTCGGCGCTGCGAGCTTGGGGCCTGCGGATCGCTAGGCGGTCGAGCATGCTGTGTGCGATTGCCGCGGTCGCACGGAAGCTCGCATGCATTCTGCACCGGATGTGGGTCAGCGAGACCGATTTCCACGTCGGATTCGGCGCTAAGATCACGCAGCGGCTGCGTCTAAAGCCAGCCCAGTAGCCGCTGCACAGACGAGCAGAGAAGGCGCTGGGGGTACGCCAGCATGCTGAGGAGGAGCGAAATTAGAGATCCGCGCGCGCGGTGAGCGTCCCCCTGGCGGGGCCGCGAAACGGGGAATGTCCGCTATCTCTTGCCTGCTGCCGCCCTTCGGGGACGAGAGCGCAAAACTGCTTGGACAGCCCTGTTTACGAACCTGATGAAGAGCATGCGACGGCCTCAGTGCTGAACGCGAAGGAACGCATGGACCCCGCCTGGTGAATGCGACCGCAAGCGCGGTGTGGTGACGTTTGTGCGTTGTCGATGCAGGGAGTCCGTCATGGTTAAAGTGCGACGAGAAGAAAAGCGTAGGAATGAGTTGACTTTGAACGCCCGATTAGGAAGGCAAGATAAAAGCACTGGCGCTACGGAGCGCCCAAGCCGTTGTCTGCACATCCAAGATTTTAGCGCTAGCGGTAAGTATGGTGTCGCTACAAATTGCCAAACGCCTTGTCTCGCTGAAGAATGATGTCTGCATCGGATCGCGGCATGTTCTAAGCGTTGCGAGTGCATCGGAAGGGGCGTCAAGACCTTGCCGAGAGATTTTCATGCTGCTTGCAGGCATCGCCGCCGGTTCAAAAGCAGGCCATGGTTTCCTGTCGAACGCGTTGATGGCCAGAAACCCAAGTTGCTCCGCCCGTCCGTCCGTTTGGCCGAGGAGAAGTCGCACGGCGTCGTTGTGGCGCGTTGATGCGCAGGATGAATCTCCCGAGCCTTAGACACGGTGGGCGCATGCATCGCGGAAGGCCAAGACTGAGGCGCACGCTAAGGTCCAATCGCGGTCATGTCGTCGGTACTGAGACTGCCTCCGTTTCACCGGGGTGGAACTTTCGTAAATTGCGGTTGCGCCTTGGCCAAGGGAGCACCGCCACCGTTTATCCAAACCGAGGGTCTTTGCAGTTGTTTGAAGGTGAGAACTCGGCTGGCTCCCGTTCCTTGCCCCAGAGGTTGCCGCCCGCGCGCCGTGGCGTGCCCTTGAAGTGAGCATTGCGTTCGCAGAAGTATCGGTCGATAGCCGCTTTAGCCTCGTCAATTGATCCATAGTTGCTGTTGTGAATGATGGCCCGAGCCAAGCCGCTGAAGATCGACTCGATCACATTTAGAAACTGCGCGCGGGCTGGAAGCGGTGCCGTGTGAATCTGTGGACCGTTGCTCCCAATAGTAGCGTTATGGGCATCGATATGTTCGAACAGCCTTTTAGAGACGTGCCAGGAGGCCGCGTCCCAAGAAAGATAAAGCTTGGTGTGATCGCGGTACTCGGCGACGAGTGCCGCCAGCATACGGATCATTTCTTCGGTGTTCTTCTTCCGGCTGTAGAAATGGGTGACCTGGTTGGTTGACAACTCAATGGCGGCGGTGACGATGATTGAGCCCTTCGATTGCTGCCATTGCGCTACAAAATGTTGTTCGCCGGGACCGATCAGCATGCGTCCATGTTGCGCCTTGACCGCAAAGGGTCCGAATTCGTCGATCGAAAAGAAGGCTTCCCCGCCCTTGAGGTCGGCGAGAATGGAACGGATGCGTTGGAGCTTCTGCGAGAAGTCGGGATCGTTGGAGGTCAGAACGATGCGCGCTTTGCGCCACCGGTAGCCGGCACCTTTCACGATCGCGCGGATTACATCTTCGCAAGCTGGCTTCCCTTTCTCGCGCAGCGCACGCACCAGATCGGCCATTTTCCAGGTTGTACGGTTGATGCCGAAATTGGCTGGCGGCTGGTGCAGGATACTGAACAGAGCCTCTTTGACTTGCTCGCTGTCGAACTTGCGATGGGGGTTAATGCGAGGCGCGAACAGCCGTTCGGCCCGACCTTCCTCGAACAGACGGACCGAACGTGCGTAGCTTGACCGGCTCTGCTTGAGAATGCGGCAAGCCACGCTTGTCCGCAGCCCGCTGTGTGACGCGACTACTGCTAGCGCGCGACGCCGCTCAGCGGGGCGGCCGTTTTCGAGCTTCTCGACTAGGATCGTGAGATCGGGATGACTTTCAAGAGAAGCCGGTAGATCTTGTTGACTTAGCGGCTTGCGCAACTGCCCGAGCAGACCCAAAAACCTGTCTGGGTCGGGAGTGCCTTTCAATTGGTTATGGCGGGCCAAGACCGCCGTGATGGTTGATGCCGCGGGCACTCCGGCGCAGCCCACTGATCGAAGATGGAATGCTATTTTTCGCCCACCCCAGGTTGGGTGGTCGGCGCGCACGGTTAGAACGGCCGCTTCGGTATGGCCCGGACAGCGATGGGGCGTGTGGTGCGGACGGTGTGACTGGCTCTCCAGGCCTCTCGCGCCGGCTATCCGATATCGGGCCAGCGTTCGATAGCCTGTCTGCCGGCTGATATTGAAGCTGCGACAGATGCTCTGAATGTTGGCATTCGGGGCGAGCGCCAGTTGCACGAATTCGCTACGAGCCTCGAGAAGCGTATTTGACTTCCAGGGCATGTTTTGTGCCTCTCTGCTCTGAACCAAGGGGCGGGCGGATCGGCAGGACACCTCGTCAGACGAGCACGCCACGGATGAACAGGATCGCGACCGTCTCGGCCTTGCGCTGCTGCCTGACTCGCCGCCGCTACTCCGGCCGCCTCCGATGCTCCCCAACGAGGAGTAGGAAGGCGGCGTATACGACGATCGTGCTGTGGCGGCGGCCACAGCGACCACGGCATGCAGCGCGGCTCGCTTCAGTGCTCGCTGAGCGATCGCCTCCTCCTAGTGGTGTGCATTTAGCCATGTGGCCGATTAGACCGGGGACTATCGCCGCTCTCAGGCGCCAGCACGAAGCGGCTTCATCCCCCGGCTATGGCTCTGCTTCCACCATTCTCAGGCATTTGGTTGATGACCTAATCCGACCTTTGCCTAATGACCTCGTGCAGAAGAGCTACGGAACGCTCAAGCCGTTCTAACAGCGACCCCAAATCCGCCGCGCTAATCCCCTCCAACCTCAGATTTTCGACTGAGAATGACTGGGCAATGAGTTGGTCTATTGGCTCGGCTTTAGACGTCAGGTCCGCGGCCCCGCTAAGGGTAGATCGAATGTATCCGTCCGGCGTAATCGTTGTCGCAAGCGTTAGATTGGCCACGATCGCCGTCTCAGCCATCGCCGCAGGAAACTCCACGTTGCAAAGAATGCTTCCCGTTGCGCGAATGCGGTAGCCCGCGCGGTAAGTCGAKGGGCCCAAGGGGCCCACCTCGCCGGACTCCCAAAACGCTTCCACCCCATCAGTGGTTGGACACTCGGGGGGCGAACGGTCATGGTGGAACGCAGTGTCGCAGGTGACCAAGCTTCTATCCCTCGGAACGTGCATTTCGATAACGCTATCGATGTAGACGATAGTCAACATTTGCGGCTAAAAATGGGACTCAGAGTCCGTGGATCGATAGTCTGCTGCGACGTTCTTTGGGCCGATGACGGCCGGGAAGAACGATTTAGGAATAGTTGGGGTGGTGGCCGACAATGTCAGGGCGCTTAGGAAGGCGGCTAAGCTCTCGCAGGAGGAGTTAGCCCATGAGGCGGGGGTGGATCGGACCTACATTAGTCAGGTCGAACGCCGCCAAAGAAACGTGACAATTGTGGTCTTAGCGAAAATCGCAACAGCACTGAACGTGACACCGGACAAGCTGCTGATCGTACCCTCATCTCGGCGAAGAGGTCCTTAATTCAGCAAAAAATTGAGTTGCTCGGGACACATGACCGCTCCCGCACAGCCCGTCAGGCTCATAGCCTGAAGGTCATAAGTTCAAATCTTATCCCCGCAACCAAGCTAAACGATAAAAGCCCGCCTTTGGCGGGCTTTTTCACGTTTTGCAGGCGCTTCCCGTAAGTTACCATTTGTTGCGATAAAAGTCTTTTATTATCATGAAGTTAGGCTGAATTTAGTCGATCGATTGGTCTGCGTTACAATTTTCTACATGGCACATGAAAATCTGTTGCCATCCGCAATGAGCAGCGCAGCTCGAGCGCGCCAATTCCTTTCGGGTGCTGTACGATTGTAGGCGGTGGTCCGATTCCACCGGGGCGCGCATTCGTCACGCTTTCCGTGCAGACGAGTTTGTCACCTCTCGTTTCATTCGCCTCTGATCCTCCAATGATCAAACGCGAATAGACAAGCCGTTTCTCGTAGACGTTCGCTGTGATAAGTGCATTCGCACGCCAAACACACAGCCAATGCGCGCCTTAGCAGGATGACCCTTTAGGCGCTGGGTTTTTCCGCACGCCATAATAGTGGTAACCAAGTAACCGCCGCGCTCGACTGCATTCTCGGCAGCAGCAGTGCCAATCATCCAATACGTGGCAATGGCCGCCAATAGCGGCACGTTCATGGACCATTGCCGAGGATGCAAGCCATGGTCGAAATACGTCCCTGCGTTACCCGTCGCTTGCAAGTATAGATTGCGGGCATCGATCTTGAAATGCAAAAATGTTCCGCTATTGACTCTTCGGCGAAGTGACGGCGTCGCTCCACGAGGTCCGCTTATTGAAGCATGGCGGACAAGATCTGCTCAGGTTGAGTCCTTCGCATTTTGACCGTTGCGGACCCGGGGCGTTCTGTCGCGCCATCTCGGCAGGAACCCTTTATCATCCTGATCGTCAAGCCGGCTGACACGGAATCATCGAGGCTATAAGCCAGTAACGAATTCAATGTTCAGAATGGTGGCGTGGCCGCTGGCAGGCTGCGCCGACGGAACCGCAAGGCGATGTCGGATCCGCAAGGCAACGTCTCGGCCGTTGAGGTTGATATCTACACTGAGCTTCGCACGGCGGAGCGCTGGTGGACCGAATTCGAGCGACACGCCGAATGCACCGTATTTCAGAGATTTGCGTGGCTTGCGGCGTGGCACAATCACATCGGTCGGCATCAAGGCACGACGCCGGTGATCGTGCGGGGGCGCGATCCCAATGGCGAGGTCCAGTTCATTGTACCGCTGGCGATCGAAAGGCGTGGCGCGACAGGATGGCTCACCTGGCTCGGAGCTGAGCTGTGCGATTATAACGCGCCGCTCCTGGGTCGAAATTTCGCGAACGGCCTTCGGACGCAAGACTTCCGCTGGCTATGGCGAGCGATGATCGGCCTCATCCGGGCAAATCCAGATCTTCGATTTGATATGATCGATCTCGACCGAATGCCGGAGCGGATCGGCTCACAAAGAAATCCGTTCCTCGACCTTGCGGTCCTCCCGCGGACATATGGCGCTCACTCCGCGACGCTTGGACTCGACTGGAACGAATTCTTCTTGTCCAAGCGGTCTTCCGCGACGCGCAAACGCGAGCGGCGGCAGTTCAAGCATCTCGCCGAGCATGGCGAGATCCGTTTCGTCCAGGTCACACGATCCGACGAGATCGAGCGCTCGATAAACCTGTTGATTGAGCAGAAGCGGCGCTTCTTTGCCCGCATGCAGGTCGAGGACATCTTCGACAGGCCCGGCTATCTCGCCTTCTTCCACGACGTCACGACCGATCCGAGATTAAGGGACGTCGTTCACGTCAGCAGGCTGGACGTGGGTGACAGCAAGATCGCGACCGGTCTCGGGCTGCGGCACAAGAACTGCTACTCCCTCATCCTGTCGAGTTATGAGGATTCCGAGCTCGCGCGCTACGGGCCAGGACGCGCGCACCTTCAGCATTTGCTGCGCTACGCGATCGAACACGGTTTTGAATTCTTCGACTTGTCGATAGGTGACGCGCCGTACAAGCTCGACTGGTGCGACATTGAGATGAAGCTGTTCGGCTATTACGAAGCGACGACACTCAATGGCCGGACCATTGTCGCGGTTAAGATGGCAATCGATCACGCCAAACTATTAATCACGCGCATGCCGCCCCCCGTGAGGCGTCTCGCCAAGAGGGTGCTCGTTAAAATATTGACTGGTTGCCGGCGCGCGCCAAGAGCCGCCTGTCGCAACGTATGTCTGAATCTGGCCCGCAGGCGAAGATGGAGGCGACGATCAGCACGACCGTAGCCGGGGCCAGACCGGACATCACGCGCTCGCGGCCAAATCGACGTTTCTGACCCATTGCGGTCACTGGCAGGTTGGATCGGGGGTGCAG
>NZ_JBFUES010000177.1:0-9843 GCF_056403875.1 Bradyrhizobium sp. P2_E8 | reverse complement strand
CCTTCGGCGCGCCGCCCGCGGATGGCGACACCATCACGGTGAACGGCAAGACCATCACCTTCCGCACCGGCATCGCTCCGACCACGCAACCGACCGGCTGGGGCCTCAACGCCAGCGGACACATCGCCACCGACGGCAACGGCAACTCGATCGTCTATGAGGGAACCGCGGCTGCGCCCGGGGCGACCGTCAACGACGTCCTCAGCGCGATTGACCTCGCCAGCGGCGTCAAGACCGCAACCATCAGCGCAGGCGCGGCGACCATCGCGGTCAGCGGTTCGACCGGTCCCATCGGCACGCTTCAGGTGGCATCGTCCATCTCGGGCGGCGGTCAGGTCACGCTGAAGAGCTCGACCGGCGCCGATCTGAGTGTGACCGGCAAGGCTGACTTCCTCAACAAGCTCGGTCTGACCACGGCGACCGGCGCGGGCAATGCGAACGTGACCGCGAACCGGTCGACGACCTCGGGCTCGCTGGGCACCCTGGTCCAGGACGGGTCGACGCTGAACATCGATGGTCACACCATCACCTTCAAGAACGCCCAGACGCCCCAATCGGCGGCCAGCGTGACCTCGGGTGGTGTCAACGGCAACATTGTCACCGACGGCAACGGCAACTCGACCGTCTATATCCAGAGCGCGACGCTCACCGACCTGCTCAACTCGATCGACCTTGCCACCGGCGTGAAGACCGCAAGCATCTTCAACGGCGCGGCGTCGCTGACGACCACTTCGGGCCAGATCCCGTCGTCGGTCAACAGCAGCGGCCAGCTTGCGCTCTCCACCGGCGTCAACGCCGACCTGTCGATCACCGGCACCGGCAATGCGCTCCACGCGTTCGGCCTCAGCGGCAACACGGGAACGGCGACCGCCTTCACCGCGGCGCGGACCTCCGGTGTTGGTGGTGTCAGCGGCAAGACGCTGACCTTCACCTCCTTCAACGGCGGCACGCCGGTGAACGTCACCTTCGGCGACGGCACCAACGGCACCGTCAAGACGCTCGACCAGCTCAACGCGCAGCTTCAGGCGAACCACCTGACGGCGACGATCGACGCCAATGGCCTGCTGACGGTGACCACCGTCAATGAATACGCCTCCTCGACGCTCGGTTCGACGACTGCGGGCGGCACGGTCGGCGGCACGATCACCGGTGTTCTGGCCTTCACCACCGCGCAGCCGCCGGTCCAGGATCCGGTCGCGCAGACGGCGCGCTCGAATCTGGTCAACCAGTTCAACAACATTCTGGCGCAGATCGACACGACGTCGCAGGACTCCTCCTTCAACGGCGTCAACCTGCTCAACGGCGACACGCTGAAGCTCGTCTTCAACGAAACCGGCAGCTCCACGCTCGGCATCAACGGCGTGGTGTTCAATGCGGCCGGCCTCGGCCTCAGCAACCTCGTCAACGGTGTCGACTTCATCGACAACGGCGCCACCAACAAGGTGCTGACCAGCCTGAACGCGGCCTCGAGCACGCTGCGCTCGGAAGGTTCGGCGCTCGGTTCGAACCTCTCGATCGTGCAGGTGCGCCAGGACTTCTCGAAGAATCTGATCAACGTGCTGCAGACCGGCTCGTCGAATCTGACGCTGGCCGACACCAACGAGGAAGCGGCCAACAGCCAGGCGCTGTCGACCCGCCAGTCGATCGCGGTGTCCGCGCTGTCGCTGGCCAACCAGTCGCAGCAGAGCGTGCTGCAGCTGCTCCGCTAATTTCGCTGCGCAAGACCGCTACTTGAGATATCGCGGCGGGGCTAACGCTCCGCCGTTCTTTTTACGGAGATCGCTAAGGCAGGATTAGCTGAGATTGATGCCCATCACGCGAAGCAAGTTTACAGCGTGTGTGCGTGCATCTAGCGTTGCGCTGACGAAGACCTCCGTGACCCGTAATTATCCGGAGTGCTTCCAAGCGCACACGTAAGCAAATCTTAAGCGGTGCTGCCTAGGGTTGGGAAAGAAATCCTTAAGCGCGTTCAACGGGCTAGGTAACCTCCAGGGTGTGATTGATGTCGAATTCCGCTGCCTCGGCTTACGCGCGTGTTGCAACGACCACTGCATCTCCTCGCGACATCGAGGCGCAGACCTTGCTCAAGGCCGCCAACAAGCTCCAGGATGCGGTGAACAACGCTGATCCGCTCAGCGAGCAGACCATGCAGGCGCTGATGTTCAACCGCAAGCTCTGGACGATCTTCCTGAGCGAGGCGATGCGCGACAACAATCCGCAGCCGATCGACGTCCGCCAGAAGATCGCCAACATCAGCGTGTTCGTGCTGAGCCAGACCGCGGCGCTGCAGATGAGCCCGCAGTTCGATCACTTCCGCCCGCTGATCGAGATCAATCGCAATATCGCTGCGGGTCTGTCCGGGCGGCCGTGATGGAGGCCCGTCGTGGCCGACATCATGAGCATTGTGTCGACCGCGCATAAGTCGAACGTTCTTTCCAGCCCATCGGGTTCGTCGACATACATCCCGGCCGATTCCTCGCTCTACCAGGGCGGCCGGACCGGGACCTATTCCGATGGCAAGAAATTCCCGCTCAAACTCTCGCCGGTCGGCGGCTTCCGCGCGCAGGTCCACGACGGGAGCACCGGGACGTCCCACACCGGCAGGTGCCGATCGAGGACAGCTCGTTCCGCTTCGGGAATACCAAGTTTACGCTGACTGACGTTGGCAAGGCCCAGATCAGAAACGTCGTCACCGATCCTGCGACCGGCGCGACCTATCTCGACACAGCGGTTGCCACGCTCGACGCCTGATCGTCAGGCGCTGAGGTCCGTATTGAGCGGACGCGTGGGTTTGGACTTCAGATCCTCTGCATGGAAATAAGCTCGCCGACGCAGCATCGCTTCGTCGGGGAACTGATTGACCACGGCGTCGGTCCTGTCGTTGACGACCTGGAAGACGAAGGATGCGGCAGCCTGGTCGAACACGACCTGCCGCGAGATGTTCTCGTTGTTCGGCAAATCATTGCGCGCGGGTGCGCTCGTATCGCTCGCGGCGACCGTCTGGCTCACCGGCAAATCAGTTTGCACGGCCTCGTTCGCCGCCGCATTCGACGTCGTTATGATCTGCGCGGGGGCCGGTATCCCCACCGGCCTGATGCTGAAATCTGTACTCATGGCAGCCTCCTGGTTGCCTCGTCCGAGTCAAATCCCAACCCCTCTCAATGCGCAACCATGGAACACCAGGATTGAAGACCCGGTAAGGAAACGTGACTAACCGCGCGACGATATCGCCGCGCGGTTTTTCGTAAAATTGTCGCTTGTTTTGTGCGCGCGCTCAGAGCGAGCGGCTGACCGTGAGCGGGGTGATGTGGCGCGGGCCCGGAGTGGCGCGGCGACCTGCGGCCGTATAGGTGTTCGGCACGTTGCGCTTCTGGATCTCGGCATTGACGCCGCGCACGACACTCTCGGAGACCGCGTGCGCGGTCGCGAGCACGGTGAGATTGACCTGGAGCATCGCGCGGAACGCATCGTGATGCCGATGCAGCGTCGAGAGCAGCTCGGGCGCCGATTTCGCGAGCTGGGCCTGGCTGGCCTTCAGCCGGCTGACGGCGCCGACATAGTTTCGCGACAGCTCCTGCTTCCTGCTCTCGAGGGTCATCGCCTCGCGGACGTTGCCGGCGCGCACGAGCTCGGTCTCGCGCTCGATCAGGCCGAGCAGGGCGTTCATCGCATCCATCAGGTCTTCGGCGAGCTTGCGCGCCTCGGCGTTGCCGGGCGCGGTGTTCGGGCGCTGCGCCTGCATCGGCTGACGTGAGGCGGTGAACTGGTTCATCTCGTTTGACCTTATGCCGTGCGGACGGTTTTCGCCTGCTGCATGATGAGAGTGCGGTAGACCTCGGTGGCGACGCCGACGCCCCCGGCCTTGGCGAAGTTCTTGGAATACTGCTCGGTCAGCATCGAGCGCCAGACGCCGGTGCCCGGTGTGTCGCCGAACGGGCCTTCGCCCTTCAGGCCCGAGGTCATCTGCGAGAACATGCTGTTGAGGAACATCGCCTCGAAATCGGTGGCGGTCTTCTGCGCCTTGGCCTGCTGCTGCGGCGGGACCTTCTGCAGCGCGGCGGCGAGCTCGAAGTCGGGCCGGCCGTTGCGGCTCTCCACCGAGAAGGCCGAGGAGGTGGCGGCGCGCGGGGTGTTGATCATGCTCGCCTGCATCACATCACCTCGATGTCGGCTTCGATCGCGCCGGCGGCCTTGATCGCTTGCAGGATGCTGATCATGTCGCGGGGGCCGATGCCGAGGCCGTTGAGGCCGTCGACGAGCTGCTGGAGCGAGACGCCATCCTTGACGAGCGCCAACTTCCTGCCGTCCTCGGTGACGCTGACGCTGCTGCGCGGCGCGACCACGGTCCGCCCGCGGGACAGCGGATTGGGCTGGCTCACCTGCGGGCTTTCGGAGATCGTGACGGTGAGGTTGCCTTGCGCCACCGCGACAGTGGCGACGCGGACGTCGCGGCCCATCACGATGATGCCGCTGCGCTCGTCGATGACGATCTTGGCGGCGAGATCGGGATCGACCTGGAGCTGCTCGATCTCGGTGAGGAAGGCAACGACGTTACCCTTGAACTCGGGCGGGATCGAAAGCTGCACCGTCGAGGGATCGATCGGCTCGGCGGTCTTGACGCCGAGATAGTCGTTGACGGCCGCCGCGATACGCTTGGCGGTGGTGAAGTCGGCGTTGCGCAGCGCGAGCCGCACGTTCGGCAGCCGGTTGAGCGCGAACTCGATCTCGCGCTCGATGATGGCGCCGTTGGCGATGCGCCCCACCGTCGGAACGCCGCGTACGATCTTCGCCGCTTCGCCTTCGGCCTGGAAGCCGGAGATGGCGAGCGAACCCTGTGCGACCGCATAGACGTTGCCGTCGGCGCCGAGGAGGGGCGTGACGAGCAGGGTGCCGCCCTGGAGGTTCTTGGCGTCGCCGAGCGCGGAGACGGTGACGTCCATGCGCGTGCCCTGGGTGGCGAAGGCCGGCAGATTGCCTGTCACCATCACGGCGGCGACGTTGCCGGTGCGGATGGTGGCGCCGCGGATGTTGACGCCCATGCGCTCGAGCATCGCTTGCAGCGACTGCTTGGTGAAGGGGATGTTGTTGAGCGTGTCGCCGGTGCCGTTGAGGCCGACGACGAGGCCGTAGCCGATGAGCTGGTTCTGCCGCACGCCTTCGATATTGGCGAGGTCCTTGATGCGCGAGGTCGCGCTTGCGGACGTGACCGACAGCGCCAGCGCTGACAGCGCGGCGCAGGCCACCCCAACAATCCTCACCCAACGAACGCCTGGCATCCTCTGCTCCCCGAGGCTCCTCAAATCTCGGACCATCCTCGACACTCCCATGACGAGCTGGTCCGACGCTTTCCTTGCGAGGGCTGTGCCAACGCGGGGCAGTGGGGGTAGGTCGCTGAATAGGTTGAATAAATCTGTTTCGACCGGTGTCAGCGAGCGTTGTCTTTGAGGAGCGAAACTGCCGCCTGTCGGCAGATTTTGCCGGGCTGTTTACGTGCCGTTAACCATAAAACAGCGAAGGTGAGGCATCGATCACCCGGATTGCTGCGATGCGCATCTACGGACCGAACGGCACCACGCTTGGAACGCCGGCCAGCCAGGCCAGGCGGACGGGCTCCGGCACCTTCGTCTTGCCCGACACCGCGTCGGCGCAGGAGACGCGGGCCGCTGCGGCGCCGAAAGCGGCCGCCAACATCGATGCGCTGCTCGCGTTGCAAGGCATCGAGGAGGATCCGGTCGAGCGTCGCAAGCGCTCGGTCGCCCGCGGCAAGACCGCGCTCGACGTGCTCGACGATCTCAAGATGGGGCTGCTGTCCGGCAATCTCGACGCGTCCACCGTAATGCGGCTGCGCGATGCTGCGGCGAACCTGAAATCGTCCTCGGGCGATCCCGGTCTCGATTCGCTGCTGTCCGAGATCGAGCTGCGTGTCGAGGTCGAACTCGCCAAGGCCGGGCAGGCGTAGTCGGGCAGGCTGTCGTCGCACCGCTTGACCGGGCGACCCAGTAGTCCAGAGACAGTCGTTTTGAGTCGAGAAGCCGCGGCGTACGGGATGCCCCGGTCAAGCCGGGGCATGACGGCGGAGTTTGGGGTGGCGCGCGAACAGCTCGTTCCAGACGTTGCCATTCACGCCGCTTCCTCCTCCTTCTGCGCGTCGTAGCGGCGCTGGGCGGCGAGCACGTCCTTCAGATTCTCCTCGGCCCAATCGCGCAGCGGATCGACGGCGGCGGCGAGGGTCAGCCCGAGCTGCGTGATCGAATATTCCACCGTCACCGGTACGGTCGCGATGGCGCGGCGCTTGATCAGGCCGTCGCGTTCGAGCGATTTGAGAACTTGGCTCAGCATCTTCTGCGAAATGCCTTCGATCGTGCGGCGCAACTGATTGAAACGCATCGGCTCGCCGCGCAGCAGCAGGAGGATCAGCACCGCCCATTTGTCGCCGATGCGATCGAGGATCTGGCGCGTGGGGCAGTTCGCTGCATAGACGTCGGGCTTCATCGTCGGGTCCTCGATCCATTGAAGTCGCTTGCCGGCTCGCTTGCCGGTTACTCCTGCGTAAGCAGGTAAGCACAAAGTGCTCTCTTAACACCAGCATTCTTTGCGATATCTAGTCACTGTTAGTTACTATAGAAGCAAAGGAGCCTTCCATGAAAATCGCAGTCGCCGGCGCCTCGGGCCGGGCCGGGTCGGAGATCACCAAGGAACTGTCCCGCCGCGGCCATAGCGTCACGGCCATCGCCCGGAACCCCGAGAAGATCGCGGCCCTGCCGAACGTCACACCGACCAAGGGAGACGTGCTCGACCAGGCGGGCCTCGCCAAGCTGTGGGCCGGGCACGACGTCGCCGTGAGTTCCGTGCACTTCCTGGCCAGCGACGCGCTCAAGCTGATCGGGGCAGCCAAGGACTCCAAGGTGGGCCGTTACCTCGTCGTCGGCGGGGCTGGCAGCCTCGAGGTCGCTCCTGGCGTGAAACTGGTTACAACCCCCGGTTTTCCGGCCCAATACAAGGCCGAGGCCGAGGCAGGCTCTGCCTTTCTCGATCTGCTGCGCCAGGAAAAGGACCTGAACTGGACCTTCATCTCGCCGTCGGCGCTGTTCGTCGAGGGAGAGCGCACGGGCAAGTTCCGGCTCGGGACCGATCAGCTTCTCGCAGATGCGAATGGCAAGAGCTGGATCAGCTTCGCCGATTACGCCATTGCGCTGGCCGACGAGATCGAGCGGCCGGCCCATTTGAGGCAGCGTTTCACGGTCGGTTACTAGGCCTTCGGCCGCCCCCAGGCCCTCCAGGATAAACCTTCCTGTGCAAGGGCTTGGGCGCGCCAGCTGGACGAGCAGGGAAATATTGTCTGTCACGGGAGGCCGCTATATAACGCCCCGCTCAACGGACCCCGTTCCGTTTGCGAGTCGTTGCTTAGACAGATAGGCCGCCCTTGGAAAAGTTGAAAAACTACCGACCGACCGAAAAAGAGCCTTTCATGAACGACCGGCAGAAGGAGTACTTCCGGTTGAAGCTCCTTGCCTGGAAGGATGAGATCCTCAAAGAGTCCAAGCTCACCCTGCAAGCCCTGCAGGAGGAGAACGTGAACCACCCCGATCTCGCCGATCGGGCATCGTCCGAAACCGACCGCGCCATCGAACTCCGCGCCCGCGACCGCCAGCGCAAGTTGATCGCCAAGATCGACGCCGCGCTCCAGCGTATCGAGGACAACACCTATGGCTATTGCGAGGACACCGGGGAGCCGATCTCGTTGAAGCGGCTCGAGGCCCGGCCGATCGCGACGCTCTCGGTGGAAGCGCAGGAGCGACACGAGAAACGCGAGAAGGTCTATCGCGACGAATAGAGTCGGAGCCGCAGCGATGCGGCTCTTTGTTTTTGGACGCAAGGCGCCATTTCGCGCCGCGGTCAGTATATTGCCCGTCGCTTGCCGCCGCGCTCCGACGCGCGAGCGCAATCGCGAAAAGTGAATCGTGATCAATGGGCTAGACTCGATTCCTCCGAGCTCACGTGAGTTCGGATGAGAAACAGCCTTCACTTCAGGTGCGGGAGATTTTGCGAGTCGCATCAACGGGATCGACTCGAACGCTGAGACACCGATCCAGCTGCATCAAGCATCGCTGCAATCAGGCCTGCTGCGACGCCACAAGGCGCGCATCCCCATAAAGCCTGGACCAGCTCAATATTTCCTTAAACGCCGGCAACAGGCCGTAGGCCGCATCCGTCAGCTCGTACTCGACCCTCAAGGGCTTCTCCGCGAAGACGGTCCGCGACACCAGGCCGTCCTGCTCGAGCTCGCGCAGTTGCGTGGTCAGCATGTGCTGGGTGATGCCGCCGATCGATCGCCGCAATGCGCCGAAACGAACCGCGCCGTTCATCAGCGCGAACAGGATCTCCAGCTTCCACTTGCCACCGAGGGCGTGGATGGCCCGCTTGAAGTCGGCGAGCAGGGTAGGGTGGGGGCTGCAATCGCAGTCGCCGTCGCAAACGCTGGTCAGGTTTTCCATACCGGTCTCGAAATCCATTCTACTTGCTCCCCGGGAGATAGTGACCAGATGCCGCCTTGAGCAGGGCGGYGGAACCAATTCGCCGGCCCGTGCAACGAGGGGAATTTGGCAATGAGCACTGTTCTGGTCACTGGCGGGTCGGGCTTCGTCGGCATTCACGTCATCCTGCAACTTCTGGCCGCCGGCTACACGGTGCGGACGACGGTGCGCCGGCCGGAGCGCCAGACCGATGTGCTGGCGATGCTGCGCGAGGGCGGGGCCTTTTCGCCGGAGAGCCTGTCCTTCTTCACCGCCGACCTCGTCCGGGACGAGGGGTGGGGTGAGGCCGTCGCGGGCTGCGACTACGTTCTCCATGTTGCCTCGCCGCTCTCGACCAGCGTTCCCAAGGATGAGAACGAGATGATCATCCCGGCCCGCGACGGCACGCTGCGAGTGCTCCGGGCCGCCCGCGAGGCCGGCGTGAGGCGCGTGGTGATCACCTCGTCGCTGGGTGCGATCGGGTATGGCCACAAGCCGCGGGAAAAGCCGTTCGACGAGACCGACTGGACCAATCTCGAAGGCGCCGACGTGCAGCCCTACATCAAATCCAAGACGCTGGCCGAACGGGCGGCCTGGGATTTCGTCGCGCGCGAAGGCGGCGGGCTCGAACTCTCGGTCGTGAACCCCGCCGCCATTTTCGGTCCCGTGCTCGGGCCGGACTTCTCCGGGTCGATCGAGATCGTCAAATCGCTGCTCGACGGCGCCATGCCGGCGGTGCCGCGGGTCTATTTCGGCGTGGTCGACGTGCGCGATGTGGCCGACCTGCATTTGCGGGCGATGACGGCGCCTGAGGCGAAAGGCGAGCGTTTCATCGCGGTCTCCGGCGAGACGATGTCGATCCTGGACATCGCCAGGGTGCTGCGGCGGGAACTCGGACCGAGGGCGCGCCGGGTTCCGCGGCTTCAGGCGCCGGACTGGCTGGTGCGCCTGGCCGCAAACCGGATTCCGCTGCTGCGCGCGGTCGTGCCGATGCTCGGAAGGGTGCGGCATTCCACCAGCGCCAAGGCGAAGTCGCTGCTCGGCTGGCAGGCGCGTTCCAACGATGAGGCGATCCTCGCGACGGCCGAGAGCCTGATCCGGCTTGGCCTCGTCAAGGCGTGAAGCCGCCCTTGGATCGTCCTTTGGACCGCGCTTGTCAGGCCGGAGCGGGGGTGCTGAAGTGCCGCCCTCGATTGCGTAGCGTGGGAGGCGGCGCCGATGGACAACATTCTTGAAGCCGCAAAGGCGATCGCACTGGCGCGCCGCAACCATGCGCCGCTTGCAGCGCTCGAGGTTCCACCTGCCGACGAGGCCGAGGGTTACCAGGTCC
>NZ_JBFUES010000176.1:0-9846 GCF_056403875.1 Bradyrhizobium sp. P2_E8 | reverse complement strand
CTCCGGCGATGCGAGGTAGCGCAGCAACCGGTCCGCGGCTTCGGCATGTTTCGCGTTCGCCATGCGGCCGGCTGAGAACACGGCCGGTGTCTGCAAATCGTGCGGGACCGGCCCGATCACTTCGATGCCGTCGACCTGCTTCAGCTCGCTGATCTGCTGCACGGCCAGATCCGCCTCGCCGCTGACGAGTCGCTCGGCGGTAAAGCCCTGTTCGACGATGGTGGCCTTGGCGTTGACCTCGGCGGCGATCCCCATCCGCACGATCAGCTGGGCGAAGTACACGCCGCTCGCGCCCAGCCGCGAATAGGCGACGGACCGCGCCGCAAGCAGCGTCTTGCGCAGCGCGGCTTCGGTCGCGATGTCGGGATGCGCCTGCCCCGCAAGCACGGCAATGCCGACGAAGGAGCGCGCGAGATCGGCTGCGCTCTCGGCGATCACACGGCCCTCGCCGATCACCTCATCGAGCCCCTCGCGCGTGAGGATGACGAGATCGGCGGCCTCGCCGTCGCGCAGCCGCTTGAGGAGCGCCAGGGTCGGCGCGAAGTCGGCATCGACGCGGATGCCGCTCGCGGTCTCGAAGGCCGACGACAGGCTGCGCATCGCGCCCATCAGGCCGAGCGTCGATAGCATGCGGATGGTCTTTTCCATCTGTATTCCCGGATGACTTCAGGCGCGGTGCATCAGCTTGAGCGCGGCGGTCAGGCGCAGGCTGCGCTTGCCAGCAAGCGCCGTTGCCTCCAGCACCGCCTGCTCCGCGTCGTAGCTGCCGGAGAAGCCGATGCCGACCTCGTGGCCGCCGAAGATCGGATCGTCCTTGGCCGGCGTGTGCTCCTGATTGAGGATCTGGCCCTTCCAGCGGCCGTTCGTGGCGGTGTAGCTGCCGAGATAGTAGAACGAGGCATCGCCGCCGAGAATGCGGCCCTGGTTGAGCAGCATCACGCCGGTGAGACCGCCGTCAACGCCGTCGAGCATGCGCAGGTGGATCGAATAGAGGCCATCGCCAATACCGCCCTCGCCGACGCCGCCGGCGATCGGCACCTCGTCCTCGGTGATCGGCGTCATCACCGACTGAAAGGGAACGCCGGGCAGCTCCTTCAGCTCGCCCTTGAAACGATAGAGATCGCCGTCGGCCCTGCCTTTCGCCAGCAAGGTCGCATCATCGGTGCCGGCCATGGCGCGGTAGTTCGGATCGGGGTTGTGGCGGACGGTCTTGATGACGATGTCGACGCCGTCGTCGGTCTTCTCGTAGGTGCCGATATGGGCGAAGGCCGAATTGCCGCCAAGCATCTTGCCATTGCCGGCATGCATCACGCTCCGGCCAACGGCGTCGCCGAGCTGAAACCGCACCTTGTAGAAACCCTCAAACACCAGCCGTCCCCGGCCCTGCGCGCATCCAGTGACACTCTATCCCGCTTTCGATGGCGATGGACAAGTTTCACGCCACCGGGGGTCGACAGGCCACAGGAACGCCCGTCATCAAAATGCAAAAAATCCGCCGGAGCCTTTCAGCTCCGGCGGATTGAACGCCAACCCGGGCAAGCCCCCCGCCCGGGCCGGGAGGATCTTAGGCGACCGCCTTCTTCTCGGCCGGCACGGACGCGATCGTCTTCAGGATCTGCGAAGCGATCTGGTATGGGTCGCCCTGCGAGTTCGGGCGACGGTCTTCCAGATAGCCCTTGTAGCCGTTGTTGACGAAGGAGTGCGGCACGCGGATCGAAGCGCCGCGGTCGGCCACGCCGTAGCTGAACTTGTTCCACGGCGCGGTCTCGTGCTTGCCGGTCAGACGCTTGTCGTTGTCCGGGCCGTAGACGGCGATGTGGTCCATCAGGTTCTTGTCGAACGCGGCCATCAGGGCCTCGAAGTACTCCTTGCCGCCGACCGTGCGCATGTACTCGGTCGAGAAGTTGGCGTGCATGCCGGAGCCGTTCCAGTCGGTGTCGCCGAGCGGCTTGCAGTGGAACTCGATGTCGATGCCGTACTTCTCGGTCAGGCGCAGCATCAGGTAGCGGGCCATCCACATTTCGTCAGCGGCCTTCTTGGAGCCCTTGCCGAAGATCTGGAATTCCCACTGGCCCTTCGCGACTTCCGCGTTGATGCCTTCATGGTTGATGCCGGCCGCGAGGCAGAGGTCGAGATGCTCTTCGACGATCTTGCGGGCGACGTCGCCGACGTTCGAGAAGCCGACGCCGGTGTAGTACGGGCCCTGCGGCGCCGGATAACCCGAAGCCGGGAAGCCGAGCGGACGGCCGTCCTTGTAGAAGAAGTATTCCTGCTCGAAGCCGAACCAGGCGCCGGCATCGTCGAGAATGGTGGCGCGCTTGTTGGAGGCGTGCGGGGTCTTGCCATCGGGCATCATGACTTCGCACATCACGAGCACGCCGTTGGTGCGGGCAGCGTCCGGGAAGACKGYGACCGGCTTCAGCACGCAATCGGAGCTGTGGCCCTCGGCCTGCTGGGTGGAGGAGCCATCGAAGCCCCAGAGCGGAAGCTGCTCGAGCGTCGGGAACGACGCGAATTCCTTGATCTGAGTTTTGCCGCGCAAGTTCGGAGTCGGCGTATATCCGTCGAGCCAGATGTACTCGAGCTTGTACTTGGTCATTGAGCCTCTCTGTAGATGATGCGAAAGGTTGGGGGCCCTGGGGCCCCCGCACGTTTGTACCCGGCCACCATCGGCCGACCGCTTACAAGCATTTAACGTGCCAAAAGGCCGCACTACGGAAGGTTTTCCCCTGCCGCCGGGCTCTCCCCGCCGCCGGCTGGGCGTCCACAGCGGCGTGCGTCATAGCGGCGCACCTTTGCGTGAAGCTGCACCGCAAAAATCCCGCGGAAAACGCCTGATTCTGGAGCAGCCCGACCTGCGCCGGAGGTTGCCGATGAAACGCGCATCAACGTCCGGCAATATTCGCAAAGTCTTCGCCCCGTCGCCAGCAACCTTCGCAATGGCCCAAGCGTTAGTCACCAAGCTGGTGCCTTGGAGGATGCAGAAAGCACGCTGCCTAGAAAATGAGCTAAAACTGATTTCCTTTTCAGCACTTTGCATTTCGGGGCGCGCGGCCGATATGGGGATTCCAGTAACCACAATCGAACGAGTCGGGCGCACCATGGAGGCCAAGCGCTTCGACCCGAGGAGATACCGCAATGATGAACAATGGTCTGAGTGAGGGATCTGCAAAGATCTACCAATTCCCCGCCGGGGGCCGCGCGGCTCTCGGAGGTCGCCGCTATGGTGAGGCCCGCCTTCCTGCCGACCGTCTCTCGCTTCCCGTGAACGAGACGATTTGCAGCGGAAGCTGGTACCATCAGGAGGCAGTCGACGAAGACAAGCCGAAATGGGATCGCTAATGCCTGCGTTTGGTTCAATCCCGCGACGCTCCCTGGAGCGACCGGCAGCAGTTTGAAGAGGGTCGAAACAACGAGGTTTCGACCCTTTTTGATTCTTGATGGCCGCGCGGCTAGAGCCCGGGCTTTTCGACCACCGCGCAGGCCGTGACCGGCCGCTTCAGATGCTTGATGGTGGTCGCTCCCGACTTGCCGATCCTCAGCGTGACCCCCGCCCCCGAATAGCGCGCGCCCGAGACCGTCAGCCGCCTGGCGAGCGTGACGGGTTCGCCGTCGATCTGGAGGAAGGCGCGCTTGTCGGCGTCATAAAACCCGACGATGAACTGCGTACCATCAGCGCAGCGGTAGGTCTGGAACGTCTGCGCACCGGCCTGCCGCATGCCGAAGATTCCGCCCGCCAGCATGCTGATCGCCAAAACAATGGCCTTGTGCCGGTTCATGATCGCCCCCTGTAATGATCCGCCGGCAACATAACAAAAGCATATCCGATGTCCGACTCCCCTACCCGCCACCTCGCCTTGCAGGGCGCCAGCAATTTCCGCGATCTCGGTGGCTATCCGACCACCGATGGCCGCACTACGCGCTGGCGGCACATCTTCCGCTCCAACCATCTCGGTCAGCTCACCGCCGATGACATCGAGATCGTCCGCGCGCTCGGCGTCAGAAGCGCATTCGATTTTCGCGGGCTGGAGGAGCGCGCGGCCGGTGTCTGCGTCGTGAACGAGATCACCGTGCACTCGCTGCCGATCGAGCCGACGGTTGTTGCCGCCCTGCGCGCCGAACTCGCCCGGGGCACGTTGACCGCGCCGGTCGCACTGGAGCTCATGCGCGAGTCCTACCGCAACTATGTCCGTCACAACACGCACAGCTTTCGCGCGCTGTTCGGCCATCTGCTGGAAGACCGCGCCCCGCTCGTGATCCACTGCACCGCCGGCAAGGACCGCACCGGCTTTGCCAGCGCGCTGATCCTGCATGCGCTCGGCGTTTCCGATGACGTCATTGCCGAGGACTACCTCCTGACCAACCGGCACTACCGTCGCGATGCGTCAAACGCCTCCGACCTTCCCGCCGACGTGCTCGACGCGATCGGCTCGGTCGAGGCTTCGTATCTTGCGGCGGCTTTCGAAGCCGTCGGCCGCGACTATGGCGATGTCGAAACCTACTTGCGCGACGGGCTCAAGCTCGGCGCGGCCGAGCGGACGGCGCTAAAGGAGCGTTATCTGCAAGCGTGATCAGGATTGCCACTCGGCGGGGAGCCAGCTCGCCGCCAGGGTGGCATCGGTGATCGCGCGGCACAGGGCTTTGGAAACCTGAAGCGTGCTCCAGTCGCTTTGGTGCAGCTTGTCAGGATCGCTCGGATCGAGCATTTGCTCGAATGACACCTCGTTGTTCACATGCCAGTGCCGCATCAGCGCCCAGCGCTGAAACACGTTCACCTTTGCAGCTGCTGCGATCTTCCGGATTTCCGAGACCATCTTTTCCGAGAGCTCTGCCTTATCGTCTCGGAGCATGGCTGTCACATATTGCGGGTCGATCAATACCACATCCATCGGGTGCTCGCTCAGCAGACGCACTCCCTCGGCGATCTTCTCGACCACCTTTTCAAACACGAATTCATTCTTGCGAAAGATGGCGTTGGTGCCGACCTGCCAGAGCACGACCGAGGGCTTGTCGGCGAAAATGTCGGCATCGAAGCGATCCAGCTCTTTTGGCGCCTCTTCCCCACCCTTGCCCCGATTCAGGACGTCGACCCGGACCTTCGGCAAATGCGCATCGTAATTCTGCCTCAGACACATCTCGAGGCGAGAGGGATAGGGCACGACGTCCTCACGTCCGGCCGTCGAGGATGATCCCATCGCCACGATGCGAACCGAACCCGTTCCGCGCAGTGCCTCGAAGAAGTTGCGCAGCGGATATCTCAACTTGATGACGTCTCGGGGGACGTCCACGGCCGGCGGACTCTCGGTCACTTCACCTCTCCCCCGCTATCCAAGGTTGCGTCGATCATTCAGCCTTGAAGCCGCCGCCATTGCAAGACCAATTCGGCCCGCGCAATAGTCGGGGCAGGTTCAACCGACGGAGAGCATCGTGCAGGGAAAAGTCATTGTCGTCACCGGCGCGCTCGGCGCTCTCGGCAAGGTGGTTGCGGAGGTCGCGCAGTCCCGCGGCGCACGGATCGCCGGCATCGATTACGCGCCCTCGCAAATGCCAGCGACGCCCGAGCGCATCGAGATCGGCGGCGTCGACCTGTCTGACGCCGCTCAGGCGAAGACGGCGATCGATGCGGCAGCGAAGCACTTTGGCCGGCTCGACGCACTGATCAACATCGCCGGCGGCTTTGCCTTCGAGACCGTCGGCGACGGCGACATCACGACGTGGCAGCGCATGTATGCACTCAACGTGCTGACCGCGCTCAACGCCTCGCGCGCGGCGCTGCCGCATCTCGCCGCCTCCAGCGCCGGCCGCATCGTCAACATCGGCGCCATGGGCGCGCTCCAGGCAGGCTCCGGCATGGGCCCCTATGCGGCGTCGAAAGCCGGCGTGCATCGCCTCACCGAGGCGCTGGCCAGCGAGTGGAAGGGCAAGGTGACAGTGAACGCGGTGCTGCCGTCGATCATCGACACCAAGGCCAACCGCGCCGACATGCCGAAAGCTGACTTCGCCAAATGGGTGACGCCGCGGGAGCTCGCTGAAGTCATCCTGTTCCTCGCCAGCGACGCCGCGAGCGGCATCACCGGCGCGCTGATCCCGGTCAGCGGGCGGGTGTGATCAATCCGGTACCAAGAGCCGCAGATCGCCCTTGAAGCGGATGCTCTGCTTGCCGGCGAGCGCGATGCCCTCGCCATAGGCGGTCTCGTCGGTATAGGTGCCGCTGAATCCGATGGTCACGATCTTGCGGCCCCACACGGGACGCTCGTCGAACGTAGGCGAGTGCTCCTCGTTGGTCAGCTCGCCCTTCCACTTGCCGTCGGCGGAGATGTAGCTGCCATAGGCGAAGAAGAATGAATCGCCGCCCCGCATGGTGCCGTCGCGCAGCACCATGACACCCTGGTTGCCGCCCTGGACACCATCCAGCATCTGGATGCGGATGTGATAGAGCCCGTTCCTGATAGTCATCTGCGTCAAGCGCCCGATTGTCCCGCCCGCAGGATAGCCGGACCATCTGTTCCCAATCAAATGGCAGGGAGCCCCGAGTCCGATCCGGGCTAGACTGCCTGGAATCGATTCTCCGATCGGAACACCTGTGGAAACCGCGCTCTACCTGCCCGTCAAACGTTTCCTCGAAGAGCTCGGCTTCACGGTCAAGGGCGAGATCGGCGGCTGCGATCTCGTGGGCCTCAGCGCCGGCGACCCGCCGGTCGTGGTGATCGGCGAGCTCAAGCTCGCCTTCAACCTCGAGCTGATCCTCCAGGCGGTCGACCGCGCGCCGGCGGGCGACGAGGTCTGGATTGCCGCCAAGATGTCGATCCGTGGCAAGGGGCGCGAGAGCGACGCGCGCTATCGCAATCTCTGTCGCCGCCTCGGCTTCGGTATGCTGGGGGTCACCGACCGCGGCCAGGTCGAGGTGCTGGTGAAGCCGCCGACCGCGGCGCCGCGACGCGAGCCGAAAAAGCGTTCGCGGCTCGTCGCCGAGCATCAGCGTCGCCAGGGCGATCCCGTGCTCGGCGGCAGCACCCGCGCGCCGATCATGACGGCCTACCGGCAGCAGGCACTGGCCTGCGCCTCCGCGCTCGCCGAGGGGCCGCGGCGTGTGCGCGAATTGCGCGAACGGTGTCCCGATGCCGGCAAGATCTTGCTTAACAATKTGTATGGCTGGTTCGAACGCACGGAGCGGGGAATCTACGGGCTCACCGAGGCCGGCCATGCAGCGCTGGAGCGCTGGCCGCAGCAACGGATCGAGGTGAACGCAGGTGCTCCGTCACCGGCATGACACAGGATCGATGCAAGTCGTGAATAGCTGAGATGCCACACCAAATTCATATTGCAATGCAACATAGGCGGCACTAGGTATCCCGGATCGAAACGAGGCCCCCATGAGCGCAGACTGGAATACCAAGTACGGCACGCGGCGCGTGCGTCACGATCCGCCCACCCTGGACGAGGCGATCTTCGCCGCTGTTGGCATCACCGACGACCAGGAGCAGCAGGCCGAGATCGCCGCAGCTCTGATGGGGATGCCGCTCGATGTGGTCCAGGCCGAGGTGAAGAAACTGGCCCGCACCAACAGCCGCATCACCGCCACGCGCGTGATCGCCGGCGAACAGGGCGCACAGCGCTCCGTCGTGGTCGAACGCCGCGTCGTCCGCCGCTTCGGCACCGGCACGCGCACCGGCACCTGAGCGCCTCGTCCACGCCCCCCAAATACAAGAGCGGACCGGTTTTGCCGGTCCGCTTTTTGATTCAGGCGGCGCGACTGCCGTACATGCTGGAGATGATCTTCCAGCAGGTCGAGTTGAAGCTGAGAAGCGCGCGCCCGGCCGTGAACGGCGCGGCTGCGAGTTCGGCCAGCTCGGCTTCCGGCGTCTTGGCCAGATCGATCGTGCCGGTCGATTCGCCGTGGCGGAAGGCGAGATGCGCACCGAACTTCCGGGCAAGCGCCCGCATCGCGTGATTCTCGGCGCCGGTGGTGATGCGCAGGTGCTTGTAGCCCTTCCAGCGCGCTTCCGCGATCAGGCGGCGGAACAGCACGCTGCCGACGCCCTTGCGGCGCGCAGAGGCCTCCACGCTGAAGGCGACTTCGGGCAGAGAATCGTGCTCCGGCGGATGCAGCTCGGCAGCACCGCGGACTACGCCGTCGACGATATAGGCGACGATCACGGTGCCGTCCTCGGCACAGCGGGCGGCGTAACGCTCGATGAAGCTGTCGTCGAGAAAACCGTTGAAACGATCATGCCGGCTTTCGGCATCGAGCCTTAGCAGGTGATCGCGCAGCAGCGGCAACTCTTCCTGCTGGATCAGGGTCCGCACATAGCCTGGGGCGGTGCGGACGGTCTCTTCAAGTACCACGTCAAAACTCCTCTTGGTGTCCCTCGAGGAGGCGTTCGAATCCCTAGGACCCCTATGTTGTGCATCGCACCATAATTTTCAAGACGGGAACCTGCCCAAGTTTCGGGCATCGGGAGCGACTATTTCGTTAACAAAATCAAAGCCCCGTAATCATACGAGGACCAGCTGCGTCTGGGTCACCACGGCCACCAGCTTGCCGTCCTCGGTTTCGAGCCGGGTGGTCCAGACCTGGGTGCGTCGGCCCCGGTGAACCGGTGTCGCGGTGGCGATGATCGTGGTTCCTTCCTTGGCGCCGCCGATGAAATTGGTCTTGCTCTCCAGCGTCGTCGTGCCCTTGGCGTCCTCGGGCAGGTTGATCACGGTCGCCGCCGCGCCAACGGAATCGGCCAGCGCCATCACCGCGCCGCCGTGGATGGTGTGGTGGAGGGTGCAGAGATCGGGCCTGACGGTCATCCGTGCCACCACGCGGTCCTTCTCTGCCTCGACGAATTCGACGCCCTTGAGCTCGGCGAACGGCATCTTCATCGCTTTAAGTTTCTCGAGCGGCGTCATCGGATATCCTCCCAATTCGTTGTTGTCTCAGCGTGAATTGCTTCGCGCGGCAAAGCAATGACGTCCGAGGTCATGGCCATGCTGACATCGGCGCCCGCATTTGTGCATATGCTGCTCCCATGCGTCACTTCCCTCCCCGCCGCATCGTCTGCCTGACCGAAGAGACGGTCGAAACGCTCTACCTGCTCGGCGAGCAGGACCGCATCGTCGGCGTCTCCGGCTACGCCGTGCGCCCGCCCCAGGTGCGACGCGAGAAGCCACGGGTGTCGGCCTTCGTCTCCGCAGACATTCCAAAGATCCTGGCGCTGGAACCGGATCTCGTGCTCGCCTTCTCCGATCTCCAGGCCGGTATCGTCGCTGATCTCGTGCGCGCCGGCGTCGATGTCCACGTCTTCAATCAACGCGACGTTGCGGGAATCCTGACGATGATCCGGACTCTCGGTGCTCTGGTCGGCGCCGCCAAGCGCGCCGAGGACCTCGCCCAAGGATTCGAACGGCGTCTCGCCGCGATCGCCGCAACGTCCCGCCCCTCGCCGCGGCCAAAGGTCTATTTCGAGGAGTGGGACGATCCGTTGATCTCCGGCATCGGCTGGGTGTCCGAGCTGATCGAGATCGCCGGGGCTGAGGATGTCTTTCCGGAGCTGCGGCATCGGCAGGCGGCGAAGGATCGTATCGTCTCGGCGGACGACGTGCGTAAGGCAGCCCCCGACGTGATCCTCGCATCATGGTGCGGCAAGAAAGTCGTGCCCGCCCGCATCCGCGCGCGCGACGGCTGGAGCGAGATTCCGGCCGTGCGCGACAGCCGCATCGTCGAGATCAAGTCGCCGATCATCCTGCAGCCGGGACCTGCGGCGCTGACCGATGGGCTGGATGCGATCGTGCAGGCGTTGTGGGGTGAGCACAGCTCTCTCATCCCGTCATTGCGAGCGTAGCGAAGCAATCCAGAGT
>NZ_JBFUES010000175.1:0-9893 GCF_056403875.1 Bradyrhizobium sp. P2_E8 | reverse complement strand
GCTTCGTTGAAGACGTAGCCCTCGACGAACGCCTTCAGCGTCCGCACCTGCACGGCCATCTTCCACTCGAAATAGCCGATGGCGCCCAGGCCGGCGACGATCAGCACCAGAAGCGCGACGACGATCCTCTGAAAAGTCATTCGTTCCCCCAAAACAATATCGTCAGCAAAAAAAGGTCCTTTTGTTTGAGCATGATCTGCTCGGAAAACCGCTGCACACTTTTCCGGATCATGCTCTAGAACGGCATGCCCATCAATTTCGACAGCCGTYCGATCGAAAGGTAGCCGGCGTGATAGGCGGCAAGGCCCGCGCCGTAGATGATCGCCGAGATGATCGTGGTCCAGATCAGCTTCCGTCCCATCCGCGTCCGGATCGGCGCACCGGGATCGGTCCCGGGCGCGCCCACGCCGTCCTCGTGCTGGCTGCGCACGCCGAACGGCAGCGTCAGGAACAGCGCGATCCACCAGATGACGAAGTAGATCGCGATCGCGGTCGATATCTGGATGGCCATGGGGCGGCCTTACGCCTGCTCGATTTCGACCAGCGCGCCGGAAAAGTCCTTCGGGTGCAGGAACAGCACCGGCTTGCCATGGGCACCGATCTTCGGCACGCCGTCGCCGAGCACCCGCGCGCCCTCCTTCACCAGGGTGTCGCGCGAGGCGATGATGTCCACGACCTCGTAGCAGACATGGTGGATGCCGCCGTCCGCGTTGCGCTCGAGGAACTTTGCGATCGGCGAGGCTTCACCGAGCGGCTCGATGAACTCGATCTTGGTGTTGGGCAGCGTCGCGAACACGGTGGTGACGCCATGCTCGGGCAGCGGCACGGCCTCCGAGATCTGCGCCCCGAACGCGGCGCCATAGATTTTTGCAGCCTTGACGGCATCCTTGGTCGCGATCGCGACATGGTTGAGCCGACCCAGCATGTTTCTCTCCCTCAGAGCATGATCCGGAAAAGCGTGAAGCGGTTTTCCGAAGAGATCATGCCTAAATCAGACCGTCAGCACATGTACCAGACAGGCGGGCTTTTTGCCCCAATGTTCGTTGATCACGGCCCGGACCGCGCGTCGCACCGACTCAGCCAGGGCGTCCGGATCGCGGCGGCGCGCTTTTGGCAGCCCCTCGATCGTGGACATCACGGCTTCGAAGACCAGATCGTCGAAAGCCTCGCCCGCCCTGTTCTTCTCGGGAACGCCGACGAGATCGACCTCGGGTTCGTCGACGAGTTCGCCCTGCGCGGTCATGGCGATGGCGACGAAAGCGCAGCCGGAAAAGGCCATGCGGCGGCGTTCGACCACCGCGCGGGACTTGGAATCCTCCAGGATCGTGCCGTCCTTGTAGAGACGGCCCGAGGGCACCTCGCCGACGATGCCGGGATCGCCGGGGCCGAGCTTGACGAGGTCGCCGTTGCGGCAGACCAGCACGCGCGGCACGCCGGCGGCGCGCGCGAGCTTGGCGTGCTCGTGCAGGTGCAGCGCCTCGCCATGGACCGGGATCAGGAGCTGCGGGCGCACCCAGGCGATCATGTCGCGCAGCTCGTCGCGGCGGGGATGGCCGGAGACGTGGACCAGCGCGTCGCGGTCGGTGATGACCTCGACGCCCTGGAGCACCAGATTGTTGATGATCGACCCGACCGCCTTCTCGTTGCCGGGAATGGTGCGCGAGGAGAAGATCACGCAATCGCCGCGGTTGAGCGTGATCTCGGGATGGTCGTCATTGGCGATGCGCGCCAGCGCCGCGCGGGCCTCGCCCTGGCTGCCGGTGCAGAGCGCCAGCACCTTGTCCTGCGGCAGATGGCCGTAGACGTCGGTCGAACGGAAGTTCTGCACGCCGTCGAGATAGCCGGTCTCGCGCGCGACCTGCGACACGCGGTCCATGGCGCGCCCGACCACGACGACCTCGCGATCGGCAGCCTTGGCGGCGTCGGCGACCGCTTTGATGCGGGCGACGTTGGAGGCGAAAGTCGTCACGGCAACCCTGCCCTTGGCCGCCTTGACCAGCCCGGCAATGGTCTTGGCGACCTCGGCTTCGGAGGGCGAGCGACCGTCGCGCACCGCGTTGGTGGAATCGCCGATCAGGGCGAGCACGCCCTCGTCGCCGAGTTCGCGCAGCCGCTTTTCGTCGGTCGGGCGGCCGATGATCGGGGTCGGGTCGATCTTCCAGTCGCCGGTGTGCAGCACGATGCCGGCTTCGGTGTGGATCGCCAGCGCGTGCGATTCAGGTATCGAATGCGCGACCGGGATGAACTCGACGTTGAACGGGCCGATATCGACGCGGCCTCCCGACGGCACCACCGTCACCGGAATCTTTGGCGCGTTGCGCTCGGCAGCGCATTTGGCCTCGAACAGCGCCGCGCTGAACTGCGTCGCATAGATCGGGCATTTCAGCCTGGGCCAGAGGTCGATGATGGCGCCGAAATGGTCCTCATGCGCGTGCGTCAGCACCAGGCCCATCAGGTTCTTGCGTTCCTTCTCCAGGAAGCTGATGTCGGGCATGATCAGGTCGATGCCCGGCAGATGCTCCTCATCGCCGAAGGAGACGCCGAGATCGACCGCGAGCCAGGCGCGCTGATGGCGGTTGCCCAGCCCGTAGATCGACAGGTTCATGCCGATCTCGCCGACACCGCCGAGCGGCGCAAACACCAGTTCGTCAGGCCGTGCCATCACGCAGCTCCCACGGAGGCGGCCGAGCCGAAGAACACCTCGCCGGCCGCCACCGGCAGGCGTCGGCCGTCAGCAGCGAGGACGATCAGGCAACCGGTGTCGTCGATCGTGTCGAAAATGCCTTCCAGCGTCGTCGTTCCCGTGTTGATCGCAACCTTCTCGCCAAGACCGGCGGCCCGCTCCAGCCAGAGCTTGCGGATTTCGGCAAAGCCGCGGCCATTGTCCCAGACGCCGCGGAACTCGACCCAGGCGTCGGACAGGGCGGAGAACAGCTCCTCGGCGCTGATCTGGACGCCAAGCGCGGCCAGCGACACCGCGGGTGTCGGCGTGCCCTCCGGCGCGGCGACGACGTTGGTGCCCATGCCGACGACGACGGCGAGACGGTCGCCGATGATTTCGGCCTCGAGCCCGATGCCGACCAGCTTCTTGCCGCCGACCAGCACGTCGTTCGGCCATTTCAGGGCGTAGCGGGGACGGCCCTCGCCGAGGCGCAGCGCGGCCTCCAGGCTCACCTTCTCCAGGGCCGCCTCCTCCGCCAGCCCCGCGGCAAAGCCAAGCGTGGCCGCGACGGCGGGGGGCACGTTCATGACTTCGAGGATGCTGGCGGCGAGATTGCCCCGCGGCGCGATCCAGGCGCGCTGGCGCCGGCCGCGGCCGGCGGTCTGCTCCGATGTGACGAACCACATCGGGCCGCGTTCGCCGCTCCTGGCGTGCTCGATCGCCTCGGTATTGGTCGAGCCGGTCCGCTCGAAAGCTGCGAGCTTGTAGCCCGCCGAGAGTGCGCGAGGACCGAGCGCGAACCCCATCCTAGAACAGCGACTTTGCGGCGGCAGAGGCGACGCTCACCACCGGCCCCGCGAACAACGCGAACAGGATGTTGAACAGGCCCGCGACCGCCAGCACCGTCTTCACCTCGACGCGCACCGGGTCGACCTGACCGGCCGGCTCGTCGAAATACATCGTCTTGACGATGGCGAGATAGTAGTAGGCACCCACCACGCTGGAGAGCACGCCGATCACGGCGAGCGTGAACAGGTTCGCCTTGATGGCGGCGACGAAGACGTACCATTTGGCGAAGAAGCCGGCGAGCGGCGGAATGCCCGCGAGCGAGAACAGCAGCATCGCGAACATGAAGGCGAGCAGCGGATTGGTGCGCGAGAGACCGGCGAAATCGCTGATCTGCTCCACGGCCTGGCCGTTGCGCTTCATGGCGAGGATGATCGAGAACGAACCGAGCGTCATCGCGACATAGATCACGATGTACATCAGGACGCCCTGCGCGCCCTCGACCGTGCCGGAGGCAAGGCCGACCAGGGCAAAGCCCATGTGGCCGATCGAGGAATAGGCCATCAGGCGCTTGATGTTGCTCTGGCCGATCGCGGCGAACGAACCCAGCGCCATCGAGGCGATCGCCACGAACACCAGGATCTGCTGCCACTGCGAGACGATGCCGGGGAAAGCGGTCAGCGTGACACGGGTGAAGACGGCGAGCGCGGCCACCTTCGGCGCCGAGGCGAAGAAGGCGGTGACCGGCGTCGGTGCGCCCTCGTAGACATCAGGCGTCCACATGTGGAACGGCACGGCCGAGACCTTGAAGCAGAGGCCGGCGAGCAGGAAGACGAGACCGAACACCAGGCCGACATTCGCGGCCGTCGCGGCAGCCGCGATGCCGGTGAAGCTGACCGTGCCGGTGAAGCCGTAGATCAGCGAGGAGCCGTAGAGCAGCATGCCCGAGGACAGTGCGCCGAGCACAAAGTACTTCAGGCCGGCTTCGGTCGACTTGGCGTTGTCGCGGTTCGAGGACGCCACGACGTAGAGCGCGAGCGACATCAATTCGAGGCCGAGATAGAGCGAGATCAGATCGCCGGCCGAGATCAGCACCATCATGCCGAGGGTCGAGAGCAGCACCAGGATGGCGTATTCGAAGATGCGGCGCGAGGGGTCGGACAGGAACTCGGTCGACAGCACCAGCGTCACGGCCGAGCCGATCAGGGCCAGAATCTTCATGAAGCGGGCGAAGTCGTCGACGATGAAGCTGCCGCCGAAGGTCACCTGCTTGCCCGCGGGCAGCATGTATTCGAGCACGCCGACCACGACCAGGAGCAGGACCGCCAGCGTCGTGATCGCCTTGGTCGTCTCCTGCCCGCGATACGCACCGAGCATCAGAAGCGCCATGGCGCCGACCGCGAGCACGAGCTCGGGCAGCACGGGCGCCAGTTGATAACCTGCAGTCGAAAAGCTCATGGCGATATCCTGACCTGCCCGATCACTGGAGCAGTGCGGCGGCCTTCACGGCCGTCACAGCGGTGTTGTAATTGTTGACGAGTTGCTGGACCGAGGCGGCCGACATGTCGAGCACCGGCTTCGGATAGACGCCGAACAGGATCGTCAGCGCGATCAGCGGGAACAGCGTCACGCACTCACGCAAGGTGAGATCCTTCATGCTCATCAGCGACGGCTTGACCAGCGCCCCGAATACGACCTTGCGGTAGAGCCACAGCGCGTAGCCCGCCGACAGGATCACGCCGAAGGTGGCGAAGAACGCGGTCGGGATCGAGACCTTGAACGTGCCGAGCAGCGTCATGAACTCGCCGACGAAGCCGGACGTGCCGGGCAGTCCGACATTGGCCATGGTGAAGATCATGAAGGTCAGCGCGTAGAGCGGCATCCGGTTGACGAGGCCGCCATAGGCCGCGATCTCGCGGGTGTGCAGGCGGTCGTAGACGACGCCGACGCAGAGGAACAGCGCGCCGGAGACGATGCCGTGCGAGATCATCTGGAACACGCCGCCGGCGACGCCCTGCATGGTGCCGGCGAAGATGCCCATGGTGACGAAGCCCATATGCGCCACTGACGAGTACGCGATCAGCTTCTTCATGTCCTCCTGCATCAGCGCCACCAGCGAGGTGTAGACGATGGCGATGACCGAGAGCGTGAACACCAGCGGCGCGAAGTCATGCGACGCCAGGGGGAACATCGGCAGCGAGAAGCGCAGGAAGCCGTAGCCGCCCATCTTCAGCAGGATCGCGGCCAGGACCACGGAGCCTGCCGTCGGCGCCTCGACGTGCGCGTCGGGAAGCCAGGTGTGCACCGGCCACATCGGCATCTTCACCGCGAAGGAGGCGAAGAAGGCGAGCCAGGCCCAGGTCTGCAACGACCGCGGCACGGCGGTGTGCATCAGGGTCGGGATGTCGGTGGTGCCGCCGTTCCAGTACAGCGCCATGATGGCGAGCAGCATCAGCACCGAGCCGAGCAGCGTGTAGAGGAAGAACTTGAAGGACGCGTAGACCCGGCGCGGGCCGCCCCAGACGCCGATGATCAGGAACATCGGGATCAGGCCGCCTTCGAAGAACAGGTAGAACAGCACCAGATCGAGCGCCGAGAAGGTGCCGATCATCAGCGTTTCCAGGATCAGGAACGCCATCATGTATTCGCGGACGCGGCTGGTGATCGCCTTCCAGCTCGCGATGATGCAGAACGGCATGATGGCGGTGGTCAGGATCACGAGCGGCAGCGAAATGCCGTCCACGCCCATGTGGTAGGTGATGCCGGTGGCGAGCCAGGCCGACTTCTYGACGAACTGGAAGTCGGCATTCGCAGGATCGAAGCGCATGACCAGGATCACCGACACCGCGAAGGTGATCAGCGTGGTCCACAATGCGATCCAGCGCGAGTTGCGCCGCGCCGCCTCGTCGTCACCGCGGCTGAGATAGACGATCAGCGCGCCGACCAGCGGCAGGAAGGTCGTGACCGATACAATGGGCCAGGTCGTCATTTACTGGCCTCCAAAGCCGAACATGAACCAGGTGATCAGGCCGGCGGCACCGATCAGCATGGCGAATGCGTAGTGATAGAGATAGCCGGTCTGGATCTTCACGACGTTGCGGGTGACGTCCAGCACGCGGGCCGAGACGCCGTCGGGCCCGAGACCGTCGATGATGAAGCCGTCGCCCTTCTTCCAGAGCTGGTAGCCGATCCACTTCGCCGGACGGACGAAGATGAGGTCGTACAGCTCGTCGAAGTACCATTTGTTGAGCAGGAACTGGTACAGCATCGGCTGCTCTGCAGCGAGCCGAACGGGGATGTAGGGCCGGCGGATGTAGAACAGGTACGAGACCAGGAAGCCCAGCACCATCATCACCGTCGGAAGCAAGGCGATGGTCTCGGGGATGTGGTGCATCTCCTCGATGATGTGCGGGTTCATCTTCACGGACTCGCGGAAGAACTCCTCGACGCCGTGGCCGGCGAACAGCTCCTTGAACGGGAAGCCCGCGACGATCGAGCCGACCGCGAGCACGCCGATCGGGACCAGGATCCAGAGCGGGGCCTCATGCGCGGCCTCGTAATGATGCTCGTCATGCGGCTCGCCGTGGAAGGTCTTGAAGATCAGGCGCCAGGAGTAGAACGAGGTCAGGCCGGCGGCGACGACCGTCATCAGGAAGCCGTACATCGCGAACGGATTGTGCGAGGCGTAGGCCGATTCGATGATCGCGTCCTTGGAGAAGTAGCCGGCGGTGAGCGGGAAGCCCGTGAGCGCCAGCGTGCCGACCACCATCACCGCGTAGGTGTAGGGGATCTTCTTCCAGAGGCCGCCCATGTTGCGGATGTCCTGCTCGTGATGCATCGCGTAGATCACCGAGCCGGAGCCCAAGAACAGCAGTGCCTTGAAGAAGGCGTGCGTGAACAGATGGAACATGCCGACCGAATAGGCCCCTGCTCCCATCGCCACGAACATGTAGCCGAGCTGCGAACAGGTCGAGTAGGCAACGATGCGCTTGATGTCGTTCTGGACGAGGCCGATGGTCGCGGCGAAGAACGCCGTGGTCGCGCCGAAGAACATCACGACGGCCTGCGCGTTCGGGGCGAGCTCGAACAGCGGCGACAGTCGCGCCACCATGAACACGCCCGCGGTGACCATGGTTGCGGCGTGGATCAGCGCGGAGACCGGGGTCGGACCTTCCATCGCGTCCGGCAACCAGGTGTGGAGCAGGAACTGCGCCGACTTGCCCATCGCGCCCATGAACAGCAGGAGGCAGGTCAGGGTCAGGGCGTCGGCGTGCCAGCCGAGGAAGTTGATGGTCTTGCCGGTGAGGCCGGGCGCGGCATGGAAGATCGTCTCGAAATCGGTCGAGCCAACCAGCATGAAGATCGCGAAGATGCCGAGCGCGAAGCCGAAATCGCCGACGCGGTTGACCACGAAGGCCTTGATGGCGGCCGCGTTCGCCGACGGCTTCTGATACCAGAAGCCGATCAGCAGGTAGCTGGCCAGACCCACGCCTTCCCAGCCGAAGAACAGCTGCACGAGGTTATCCGCCGTCACCAGCATCAGCATGGCGAAGGTGAACAGCGAGAGATAGCCGAAGAAGCGCGGCCGGTACGGATCCTCGTCCATGTAGCCGATGGAATAGAGGTGCACGAGCGAGGACACGGTCGTCACCACCACCAGCATCACGGCGGTGAGCGTGTCGACCCGCAGCGTCCAGTAGACCTGGAGGTCGCCGGAGAGGATCCACGGCAACAGCGGAATCCGCATGTCATGGTGCATGAAGCCGACATCGACCAGCGTCATCCAGGACAGCCCAGCCGACACGAACAGCAGTGCCGTCGTGATCAGCTCGGCCGCGCGCGAGCCCGCCGCAGCCGGCTCGACCGGTCCGTGCCCGTGGTCGTCATGGCCATGATCGTCGTGACCATGGTCGTCATGGGCCGCCGTCGCATGCGCATCGCCGTGACCGTGGTCGCCGTGATGCTCGACCTCGTCGCCTGAGGGGTTGCGGGCATGCGCGCCGAACAGCGCAATCAGGCCGGCCAAGATGGCGCCCAGGAGCGGCAGGAATACGATTGCCTGAACCATGACTGAGCTCAGCCCTTCATCAGATTGACGTCCTCAACCGCGATCGAGCCGCGGTTGCGGAAATAGACCACCAGGATGGCGAGACCGATCGCGGCTTCGGCAGCGGCGACCGTCAGCACCAGAAGCGCGAAGACCTGGCCGACGATGTCGCCGAGGAAGGTCGAGAACGCGACGAGGTTGATGTTGACCGAGAGCAGGATCAGCTCGATCGACATCAGGATGACGATGATGTTCTTGCGGTTCAGGAAGATGCCGAGGATCCCGAGCGTGAACAGGATCGCGCCGACCGCCAGATAGTGTCCGAGCCCGATCGTCATTTCACCCACTCCGCCGCGTCGGCATCCGAGAGCCCCTGCCCCGGCGCCACCTTGCGCATCGCCATCGCCATCTCGGGCGTGCGCGCGTTCTGAACGTTGATGTCCTGCCGCTTCACGCTCGCCTTGTGCCTGAGCGTCAGCACGATGGCACCGATCATGGCGACCAGCAGCACCATGCCCGCGAGCTGGAAGTAGTGGATGTACTTCGTATAGAGCACGAGGCCGAGCGCCTCGGTGTTCGAGACGTTGGTCGGGATCGCCGCCGTGATGGTCTTGGAGACGCCGGGGTTGATGACCCAGAAGCCGACGGTGAGCAGCAGTTCGAACATGAAGATGCCGCCGATCACGAGACCGACCGGCAGGTACTCGATGAAGCCCTCGCGCAGCTCGAGGAAGTCGACGTCGAGCATCATGATCACGAACAGGAACAGCACCGCGACCGCGCCGACATAGACGACGATCAGCATCATGCCGAGGAACTCGGCGCCCATCAGCACGAACAGGCCGGAGGCGTTGACGAAGGCCAGGATCAGGTACAGCACGGAGTGCACGGGATTGCGCGAGACAATCACCATCACCGCCGAGGCGACACAGATGCCGGCGAAGAGATAGAAGAACAGCGCGGGAAGGATCATGCTCTCATCTCACCGGTACGGCGCGTCGAGCTCGATCGCCTTCGCGATCTCGCGTTCCCAGCGGTCGCCATTGGCGAGCAGCTTGGCCTTATCATAGAACAGTTCCTCGCGGGTCTCGGTCGCGAACTCGAAGTTCGGACCTTCGACGATGGCGTCGACCGGACAGGCCTCCTGGCAGAGGCCGCAATAGATGCACTTCACCATGTCGATGTCGTAGCGCACCGTGCGGCGGGTGCCGTCGTTGCGGCGCGGGCCGGCCTCGATGGTGATGGCCTGCGCCGGGCACACGGCTTCGCACAGCTTGCAGGCGATGCAGCGTTCCTCGCCGTTCGGATAGCGGCGCAGCGCGTGCTCGCCGCGGAAGCGCGGCGAGATCGGGCCCTTCTCGAAGGGATAGTTCAGCGTCGGCTTCGGCTGGAAGAAAT
>NZ_JBFUES010000174.1:0-9916 GCF_056403875.1 Bradyrhizobium sp. P2_E8 | reverse complement strand
GTTCGGCGGCTGGATCGCGCTTGCCCTCGTCATCGCGCTCTGGCAGGCGGCCGGCAGCGTCGGTCTCGTCAATCCGCTGTTCCTGCCGGCACCGTCGGCGATCGTGCGTGCGATCTACGAGCTCGCGATCTCAGGCGCGCTCTGGCAGCACCTCTCGGCCTCGCTGCTGCGCATCGGCGTCGGCTGGCTGCTGGGCACTGCGGCCGGCATCGCCGTCGGCTTTGCCATCGGCCTGTCGCGGCTCGCGCGCAGCGTCGGCATCACCTTCATCTCGGCGCTGTTCCCGATTCCGAAGATCGCGCTGCTGCCGCTGTTGATCCTCTGGCTCGGCATCGGCGAAGAGCCGAAGATCGCGACCATTGCGCTCGGCGTGTTCTTCTCGACCGCGATCTCGGTCTATAGCGGCGTCGACGCGGTGCCGCGCAACCTCATCCGCATGGCGCAGAGCTTCAACGTCCCCTTCGCCACCATCGTGCGCAAGGTGATCTGGCCGGGCGCGCTGCCCGCAATCCTCGCAGGCTTCCGCATCACCGCCTCCGTCGCGCTGCTGCTCGTCGTCAGCGCCGAGATGATCGGCGCGCAATACGGCATCGGCGCGTTCGTGCTCCAGGCCGGCAATCTGATGCAGACGGACCAGCTGCTCGCGGGCGTGGTGATCCTGTCGGTGTTTGGATTGGCAGTGGGGAAGGTGATCAATCTGCTGGAGATCAGACTGTTGCACTGGCGGTGAGGCATACTCCGTCATTGCGAGCGCAGCGAAGCAATCCAGACTGCCTCCGTGGAAAGACTCTGGATTGCTTCGCTGCGCTCGCAATGACGATGTGGAGGTAGGTGCGCTCCACAATCCAGGTCGTCATGCCCGGGCTTGTCCCGGGCATCCACGTCTTTCCTCAGGCGCGGCGGCACGTAGATGGCCGGGTCAAGCCCGGCCATGACGGAGGATAGAGCCCCGCCTCACGCATTCCCGCGATCTTCCCGGAACAAGTCCAGCTTCTGCTGCACCGGGCGGTCCGAGAAGCTGAACAGCACGGCATCGTCATCGGCCTCGTGCGTCACCCATTGCCAGCTCGGCACCACGAACAGGTCGCGCGGCCCCCATTCGAATACGGCATCGCCGATGCGGGTGCGGCCCTTGCCTTCGATCGGACAGAACACCGTCGCGTCCGTCGAACGATAGCGCGCGGTCTTGAAACCCTTCGGCAGCAACTGGATGAAGGTGCCGATGGTGGGCATCGCGAAATCGCCGGTCTCGGGATTGCTGAACTTCAGCTTCAGCCCGTGGCAGGCGTCCCATTCCTGGCTCGCGCGAGCCTTCTCCAGCGCCTCGCGTGTGTAGGCATAGGGATAGCTGAAGATCGGCGAGGTCTTCGAACTCCGCTTCACGTCGACCGGCAGCAGATTGTGGCCGTAGCGCGCAAAGCTGTCGCCGGCGGGCTTCGTGATCCTCTGCTGGTCCTCCGTTGAGCCTTCCGCAAAGGAGCAGTCGAAGAACTGCACCAGCGGGATATCGAGGCCGTCGAGCCAGAACATCGGCTCGTCAGTCTCGTTGGAGTGGTCGTGCCAGGTCATCGACGGCGTGATGATGAAATCGCCGGGCTCCATCGCCGTGCGCTCCCCGTCGACGGCGGTGTGGGCGCCCTTGCCCTCGAGCACGAAGCGCAGCGCCGACTGGCTGTGCCGGTGGGCGGGGGCGACGTCGCCGGGCACCACCATCTGCACGCCGGCATAGAGCGAGGTCGTGATCTTGGACTGGCCGCGCAGGCCCGGGTTCTCCAGCACCAGCACGCGCCGCTCGGCTTCCTTGGCCGTGATCAGCTTGCCGGCTTCCGTCATGTAGTCGCGGATGATTTCGAATTTCCAGAGGTGCGGCCGGCAGGCGCTCTTCGGCTCCGGCGTGATCAAATCGCCCATCACCGTCCACAGCGCGGTGAGATTTTCGCCGTCGATCTTCTTGTAGAACGCCTCGCGTTCCGGCGTCTTGGTCACGGCTTCCATGGCGCGCCTCCTGTGGTTCTCGTTGAGATTGACAGCATACTGACAATCTTTGTAGCGTCAACGTGGAAGGTCTCGGACGGGCAAGAAACCAAGAGGGAGGGTTTCGATGAAACTGCACGGCTATTTCCGCTCCAGTGCCGCCTATCGCGTGCGGATCGCGCTGAATCTGAAGGGGCTCGGCGCCGAGCATCTGTCGCATCATCTTCGCAAGGGCGAGCAATGCGCGCCCGCCTATCTCGCCATCAATCCGCAAGGCCTGGTGCCGACGCTGGAAAGCGATGGCGGCGCCGTGCTGACCCAATCGGTCGCGATCATCGAATGGCTCGACGAGACGCACCCCAATCCGCCGCTGCTGCCGAAGGATCCGCTGCGCCGCGCCAAGGTAAGGGCGTTCGCCTTGGCGATCGCCTGCGACACCCATCCGGTGCAGAACCTGAAAGTGCTGGCGCGGCTGCGCGAGCTGGGGCTTGCCGAGGAGAAGGTCCAGGAATGGGCGGCGTGGGTCAACCGCGAGGGCCTGTCGGCCTGCGAAACCCTGATCAGGGACGAGCCGGGCCCGTTCTGCTTCGGCGATGCGCCGACGCTGGCCGATCTCTGCCTCGTGCCGCAGCTTGCCAACGCCCGCCGCTTCGGCGTCGATGTCTCGGCCTATCCGCGCCTTCTCAAGGCAGAAGCCGCCGCCAAGGCGTTGCCGGCGTTCGCCAATGCGGCACCGGAGAAGCAGCCCGATGCCGAGTAAGCCTCCTCCTCCGATCACGATGGATGCGGTCTATGCCGCGCCGGGCTATCTGTTCCGGCGCATGCAGCAGATTGCGGTCTCGATCTTCATGGAGGAGTGCAAGGCGTTCGATCTCACGCCGGTGCAATATGGGGCGCTGATCGCGATCCACACCCATCCCGGCATCGATGCGACGCGGCTGTCGGCGGTGATCGCGTTCGACCGCTCCACCCTCGGCAGCGTGATCGAGCGGCTCCAGGCCAAGGACTATATCGAGCGCAAGCCCGCGCCCGAGGACAAGCGGATCAAGCTGCTCTATCTGACGAAATCAGGCGACGCGATCCTGCGCGAGATCATCCCCGCCGTCGAACGCGCCCAGGCGCGCATGCTGGAGCCGCTGAAGCCCACTGAGCGCAAGACGCTGATGGGGCTTCTGGTGCAGCTCGTCGATCTCAACAACGAAGTCTCGCGCGTGCCGCTGCGGGCCGAGGACGCGCTGGAGCATCTGGGGAAGGGCGGGTGAGGGGCGTGGTGCTGGCCCAACACTCAATGTCGTCCCGGCGAAGGCCGGGACCCATAACCACAAAACTGGATTTGGCGAAGACAGGCAATGACCATCTCGCGCCACACGACTGTTGCGGCGTATGGGTCCCGGCCTGCGCCGGGACGACACCGAATGTGTGGCAGCGCCGTCGGCCTCACATCCGCAGCAACGCCTGCCGGTCGATCTTCCCCGTGCCCGTCTTCGGCAGTTCGTCGATGAAGATCACCTCGCGCGGATATTTGTACGGCAAGAGCTTGCCCTTGACGTAATCCTGTAGCCGTCGCGTCGCTTCGCTCTGGTCGGTGGCACGGCTGTTCATCACCACCACCGCCTTCAGCGTCATGCGACGGTCGGGCAATTCAGCGGCGAACACGGCGCATTCGCGGATGTCGGGGTGGTCGGCGAGGCACAGCTCGACCTCGAGCGGATAGACCCATTGGCCGGAGATCTTGATGAGATCGTCGGCGCGGCCGCGGAAGAAGTGGAAGCCGTCGGCATCGCGCACGAAGCGGTCGCCGGTGTAGATCCAGCCGCCCTCGCGGATGGTCTCGGCGGACTTGTCCGGCCGGTTCCAGTACAGCGGCGTGTTGGAATCGCCGCGGACCCACAAGATGCCTTCCTCGTCGTCGCCGACCTCGCTTCCGTCCTTGTCGCGCAGTGCGACCTCGTAGCCGGGCACGCGCAGGCCCGCGGCGCCGAGCTTTTTCTGCTCGGGGCGGTTGGAGAGATAGATGTGCAGCACCTCGGTCGAGCCGAGGCCTTCGACGATTTCGAGGCCGGTGAGAGTCTTCCAGCCGTTGAAGACGTCGGCCGAGAGCACTTCGGCCGCGGAGAGCGCCATGCGCAGCGACGAGAAGTCCGTCTGTCGCGCGCCCTCGGCCTTGGTCAGCGAGGTGTAGAGCGTCGGCAGGCCGAAGAAGACCGTCGGCCTGTACTGCTCGACCGCCGCGAAGATCGTTGCCGGCTTCGGCTGGCCCGGCAGCAGCAGCGTCGTCGCGCCGACCGAGAACGGGAAGGTGACGGAGTTGCCGAAGCCGTAAGCGAAGAAGATCTTCGGCACCGAGAAGCAGATGTCGTCGGGCGTCAGCTTCAGCACGTTCTGGGCGAAGGCCATCTCGCTATAGGCCATGTCGTGCTGGAGATGCACGATGCCCTTGGGCCGGCCGGTCGAGCCGGAGGAGTACATCCAGAACGCCATCTCGTTGCGATTTGTGTCCGCCTCCGCCAGCTCGGCCGGGAATTGCGCAAGCCAGCCTGCTGCCGCGACCGCCGCAGGCGCAGCATGCTCGCCCGTTTCGCCATTGACGACGATCAGCGTGCGCAGGTTCGTGTCCTTGCACGCCTCCGCATTGAAGCGTGCGCAGAATTCGGACTCGGCCACCGCGACGGTCGCGCCGGAATCGGCGAGATAGAATTGCAGGAGATCGGGCGGCGTCAGCGTGTTGATCAGGAGCGGCACGAAGCCGGCGCGCACCGCGCCGAAGAAGGCGGCGGGATAGGCCGGCGTATCGTCGAGGAACAACAGCACGCGGTCGCCGCGTTTCAGCCCGAGTGAGATGAAGCCGTTGCCCCAGCGGCAAGCCTCCGCGCAGAGCTCGGAATATGTGCGCGTGCCCGCCGCACCGATCAGCGCGAGCTTGTCGCCATATCCCTTGCCGAGATTGTCGAACAGCACGCGGCTGGCGTTGTAGATTTGCGGAACGGCAAAGCCGATCTCGCGTGCGCCCGCGCTGTCCGCGGGCACCTGGTCGCGAATCTCGTTGTTCATGCCTCGTCCCCGCCGTTCTTTGCGGCCTCATAACGTGCCATGAAGGCCGGCGACATCGTGCGCAGGCGGGAATCGTCGATACGCCCGGAGCGGGTGATGTAGCTGTAGGCAAAGTCCATCAAATCGAGCTGCATGTGTTCGGCAAAGTGCTCGTACCAGCAGGCCGAGGTGCGCGCAGCGTTGACGAGTTTCTGCACCACCGGKTTTCGCTCGGCCTGGTAGCGAAGCAATGCGGTGTTCAGATGCGCATCGGATTCCAGCGCCTTGACAAGCGCGATCGCGTCCTCGATCGCGAGCCGCGTGCCGGAGCCGATCGAGAAATGCGCCGAGTGCAGGGCGTCGCCGATCAGCACCATGTTCTTGAACGACCAGTGCTCGTTCCAGACCCAGGGGAAATTGCGCCATACCGATTTGTTGGAGACGAGGCAGTGGCCGCCGAGCGTATCCGCAAACACCTCCTCGCAGACGCCCTTGGACTGCTCGACGTCCTTGTAGGCGAACCCGTAAGCCTGCCAGGTGGCGTGATCGCACTCGACCAGGAAGGTGCTCATGGTCGGCGAATAGCGGTAGTGATGGGCGTTGAAGGCACCGCGGTCGGTCTTGACGAAGGTCTGCGACAGCGTGTCGAACCGCTTCGAGGTGCCGTACCAGACGAACTTGTTGGAGGAGTAGGACAGCGAGGTGCCGAAATCGCCCTCGAAGGCGCGGCGCACCAGCGAGTTCAAGCCGTCGGCGGCGACGATCAGGTCGTGGCCGTTGAGTTGGTCGATACCGAGAATTTGCGTGTCGAAGCGCGGCGTGACGCCGGCATCGAGCGCGCGCTGCTGCAGGAACTGCAAGAGCTCGAGCCGGCCAATCGAGGAGAAGCCGACGCCGTCGATGGCGACGCTGTCGCCATGGACGTTCAGCGTGATGTTCTCCCAGCTCTCCATATGCGGCGCGATCGCGTCGACCGTCTCGGGGTCGTCGGTACGCAGGAACTCCAGCGCCTGGTCGGAGAACACGACGCCAAAGCCCCAGGTCGCATCGGCCGGGTTCTGTTCGAACAGGTCGACTTGATCCTCAGGGTGACGCTTCTTCCAGAGATGGGCGAAGTAGAGCCCGCCGGGCCCCCCGCCAATCACGGCGATCCGCAACGTCTGCCTCCCAAATTGACAGTATACTTACTATCTAGGGGTAGACTAATGTGCTCCGGCCTCCCGCGCCAGCAGAATTATCGGCCAAGCGCGGCGCGCCAAAGCTCGCTTCCGGACCCCGTCTTGCGCGTGTCCGAAGCCGTCAGGCGCGAACCATAGCCAAAGCGCGTCGGCTTGGCCACCCGGGGATCAGACGCAACGCTTCACGTAGACCCCGTTCACCAGCACCCTGGTACAGCGGACCACCGGAACCGGCTTGCGGACCACGACGGCGGCGTTCGGCCCGGCGCAACCGGCGCGATAGACGCCGCGCGCGCACACCACCGCGTTGGCGTCGGTGGCCTCGAACGTCATGGTCACCGCGAATGCGAGGAGTGCAGAAGCAACGAGCAGCAATGAACGCATGTTGTCCTCCCTGTCTTGTCGTGATCGAAATCGATATCCGCAAAAGTTTGTCGCGGCAGGCGTGCGAAAATCCATTCGCGCACGCCGCCGATCAGTATCGTGCGCCTTCGGCGTGCGCTGCCTTATCGCGCTGCGAACGGGGCGAGTACCTCCTTGCAGGCAGGCGACAGCGACGCGGCATTGCTCGAGATGCATTGCACGATGCGGCCGCCGCCGGGCGCCACTCCGGCGCACAGCGTGCGGATGTCGGCGCCGCAGGCCGATCGGACGATGAGCAGTTCTTCGCGCGGCCGCAGCGGGCGCAGAACGATCACGGCTGGCGCGGCCGCCGGTGCAGGAGCCGCGCCCGCGGGCGCTGCCGTTGTTGCCGCGCCGCCGCCGGCCGCGGCGCTCAGGGCTTTCTCGCAGGCGGGCGAAACCTTGGCCTTGTTCTTCTCCAGGCATTCGAGCGCGGGGGCGCCACCGGGCGGCACGCCGGCGCAAACCTTGGGATAGTCGGCGCGGCACGCGCTCTTGACCGCAGCAACCTGCGCGCTGCTCGGCTGCTTGGCGGCAGCTGCCTTTGGCGCAGGTGCGGCGGCGGGCTTTTCAGCGGGGGCCGCTTCAGCCTTCGGCGCCGCAGGCGCCGCTTCGGTCTTGGGCGCAGCTTCGGTCTTTGGCGCGGCCGGCGCGGCTTCGGTCTTCGGAGCCGCAGCGGGCTCCACCGCGCGAACCGCGGTCTGGCATCCGGGTGACAGGCTGGACATGTTCTTCGCCAGACATTGATACGCTTCCACGCCGCCGGGCGTGACGCTCGCGCAGTGCGCCATGAAGTCCGAACGGCATGCGGACCGCATGGCGCTCTTCTGCGCGTCGGTCGGTGCTTGCGCGAAGGCGCCTGTTGCAGTTGCGAAGAGCGCGGCGGCGAGCAGCGCCGTGCGCGTTGATGCATGTTTCAACGTGTTGAACATCTGAGTGAATTCCTGCCCTGTCGGTAACGCCGACGGTTTTCAAATGTAATGCAAGCGCAATCGCCGCGAGTGATGCCTCGCGCGCGGTATCTTTGGATGCTTTGGCCTCTACCGCAAGTAGATTATGCCGGCGCAATTGCGACGAAACTAGAGCATGATCCGGACCCGAGGGGCCGCGTTAGCGCAAAGTGTGCAGCGGTTTTCCCTTGCGACAAACGCGGAACGCGTTTGCGCGGAGATCACGCTCAAACAATACGTCGTCAGAGCTTGACCATGCGCTTGCCGCGGTTCTCGCCCGCGAGCAATCCGATCAGCGCTTTCGGCGTGTTCGCGAGGCCGTCGATGATGTCCTCCTGCACCTTCAGCTTGCCGGATTTGACCCAGGCCTGGAGATCGGCGAGCGCGCGCTGGCTGTCCTTCATGTAGTCCATCACGATGAAGCCCTGCATGACCAGCCGCTTCACCACGATCAGGCCGGGCACGCCGCGCGGACCGTGCGCCGATGGCGCGCCGTCATATTGCGAGATCGCGCCGCAGCAGGCGATGCGGCCGTAATTGTTCATCTGCGGCAGGCAGGCTTCCAGAATGTCGCCGCCGACATTGTCGAAATAGACGTCGATGCCCTTCGGCGCGGCCGCGCGCAGGGCCTTGAACACGGCGCCGTCCTTGTAGTCGACGGCGGCATCAAAGCCGAGCTCGGAGGTCAGCCAGTTGCACTTGTCGGCGCCGCCGGCGATGCCGATCACGCGACATCCCTTGATCTTGGCGATCTGCCCGACGATCGAGCCGACCGAGCCGGCCGCGGCGGAGACCACGACGGTCTCGCCCTCCTTGGGCTTGCCGACCTCCAGCAGGCCGAAATAGGCGGTGAGGCCGGCGATGCCGAACACGCTGAGCAGATGCGTCATCGGTTCCAGCTTCGGCATCTTGGTGAGGTGCTTTGCCGGTACCGCGGCAAACTCCTGCCAGCCGGTGTCGCCGAACACGATGTCGCCGGCAGCCAAGCCCGGCGCCTTCGAGCTGACGACCTCGGCGATGCCGCCGCCGGCCATCACGCTGTTGGCTTCGACGGCTGAACGATAGGTCGCGCCATGCATCCAGGCGCGGTTGGCGGCGTCGAGCGAGATGTAACGCACGCGCAGCAAAGCCTCGCCGTCCTTCGGCTCCGGCATCGCGCCGTCGACCATCTTGAAATGTTCGGGGCCGAGCTTGCCGCTCGGCTTTTCCACCAGAAGAATCTGGCGATTGATGTTGCCGCTCATGGCGTTTCCCTCTTCGTTTGCTTGACGATTATTGATGCAGCCGCCGCAAAGAAAACGTGCAGGCCGCATTCGTTGTGCGCTGCATGAAGGCTAGATCGCGGGGGGCAGTTTCACAACGGGAACATCCGGCCAACGCGGCCACCCGCCAAGCGTGTTGCGTAGCCGTCATATCTGCGACATCATGAAGCGCCGGTGTACGTGGGGGTAAGCAATGTCGAACAGGTTTACGCAATACATCTTGGGCGCGATGGTGCTGGGCATCATCATGGGCTCGGCGATCTACAACTTTCTGCCCGATACGCGCGCCGACTGGGCCTCGTCCATCAACCTGATCGCCATGATGTTCCTGCGCCTGATCAAGATGATCATCGCGCCGCTGGTGTTCGCGACCCTGGTCGGCGGCATCGCCCATATGGGCTCGGGCTCCAAGCTCGGCCGCATCTTCGCCAAGACCATGGGCTGGTTCATCAGCGCCTCCTTCGTCTCGCTGCTGCTCGGCCTCGTGATGGTCAACCTGCTCCAGCCCGGCGCCAACTTCCCCGGCACGCTGCCTGCGGCAGGCCAATCGACCGGCCTGCCGGTCTCGGCCTTCTCGATCGAGAAGTTCCTGACCCACCTGATCCCGACCTCGATCGCGGACGCGATGGCGCAGAACGAGATCCTCCAGATCGTGATCTTCGCCGTGTTCTTCTCGGTGGCGATGGGCGCGATGCCCGAGCGCTCCAAGCCGATCCTGGCGCTGATCGACGATATCGGCCACATCATGCTCAAGGTGACGAGCTATGTGATGCTGTTCGCGCCGCTCGCGGTGTGGGCCGCGATCACGGCGACGGTGGCCAAGAACGGCCTGCTGGTGCTCTGGAAGCTCGTCGTCTTCATGGGCGGCTTCTATCTCTCGCTGGCGATCCTGTGGACGATCCTGGTGATCGTGGGCTTCATCGTGATCGGGCCGCGCTACAGCCATCTGCTGAAGCTGGTCCGCGAGCCGCTGATGATCGCGTTCTCCACCGCGAGCTCGGAGGCGGCCTATCCGAAGACGCTGGAGGCGCTCAACCGCTTCGGCGCCTCGTCGCGGATCTCGAGCTTCGTGCTGCCGCTCGGCTATTCCTTCAACCTCGACGGCACGATGATGTACTGC
>NZ_JBFUES010000173.1:0-9975 GCF_056403875.1 Bradyrhizobium sp. P2_E8 | reverse complement strand
AGGTAACAGCCAGTCAGCTGCGAGTCGGTACCCAGGAATCTAAATCTGCAGGATGAATGGATATTTCGTGTCCCCGACAGTTCACAATCTTCGTCTCACGTTCGGCGATACCGGAGTTCTAGGTTCTCGATCATGTCGTTGTAACGACCAATAAGGTCTATCAGCTCGTCCCCATGATCCGACAAAAAACCAGCGATGCTGGAACTAACGATTTGTACGGTCGCGTCGATCTCTCCCAATAGCTCGTGCCGCGCAGCGTCACAATACTCCGCGATGAGTGCGTCAGCGATCGACAACTCGCTTGCAATCCTCATGGTCTCGAACGTTGGCGCTTCGTGCTGCGGCACAACTTCGAACCAGCGATCTACCCGCGTGTTCCGCTCGCCCGCCCTCGTTCGAGGAGAGCCATCAGCAACTGCTCTTTCGACATCGACAGAAAGCAACTCTAGCGTTTCGTTGTGAAGGCGATCGAGCTCAGTCATGGAATGATCAAACATGCTGCTCAGCCGCGTGAGCTGTAGCCACGCGAGTCTCAAATGTTGATACGGCGACAACTCGTCATCGATCCAAGGATAGCTGCCGGCAACAATGCGACAAACAATCAGATCGCCGTATACGGTCCGCAGCTTAAGAAGCGCAGCAAGCTCCGCTTTCAGGCGCTGATGAATGGCCGATATCGCTCCTGTCATCCGCTCCGGCACGAACTCGAATGACGGATCGGACAAGCGCACCAAATTTTCACCGGCCAGTTCGATGATCGAAACAATCCGCTCGTCAATCTCACCGGTCGTTAGCTCATCCACCCTGCTCATTCTCACATAATCCAGCAACGCCCGGTGCTTCGACACCTGGCCAGCTTCGTCGGGCTTGCGAATCCCCAACCCGAAGCCTTTCAGGGTTCAGCCGCTTTCGGAAGCCCCAATCTATGTTCATTATCCAGGCAATGGGAGGGGACTCGAGCTAGTGCTGGCGGATAGTTTAGCCCACCGATAGGATCCAGTCACAAAAGCCCGTGACTCGCCAGGATTTCGATCGCTGGCTGCAGACTTTGGACGCCACGCCCATCGACCATGGCCGGCGCTATCGCCAACCTTAGCGGGACGACCACAAAAGCTGAGATCTCAGCACTGGGAACCGGGGACGCCCGACCTGAAATCAGGCTCCGAGTAACAGCCACAATCCTCGGTGCCGCCAGCCCGGGCGCGGCATCGCTTCAACCCGATCGACGCACGAGGCGCGCCAATATGCTGCCAGACTTTGTCGTCGAAAGCGCTGGCAATGCCTCAATGGTTGGCTGGTCTGCCGTATGCCGATTGTTGCGACCTTGCGCTGGCGCCCCAGCCTGCGCGCGACAGATTGCCTTGCTGCAGTGTCCGGCCGAGCAGGTCATCATAGATATCCGACGTTCTCGATGCGATATCGGACCAATCGTACCGCAAGGCGCTTTCGCGACGTACTATTTCGCGCTCAGACGCGCTCAGACGCGTCTTCGTCAGCACCAACAGCTTCGCACCCAACTCCTCACAATCACCGACATGGAAAATGTGTTCGGGATCACCCACCACCTCCAGATTAGGTGCGATATCGCTTACCAGCACCGGCAATCCATAGCTAAGCGCTTCAAGCAGCACGATCGGCAACCCCTCATGCGACGACGGCAAAACAAACAGTGCCGCGTGGGCGTAGAGTTGTCGCAGCCCATCGCCGGTCTGAAACCCGGCCATGACAACGTTCTGGTGGCCGGCCGCTTCTCTAACCAGCTGATCCGCGTACTCATTCTGGTGGTCGATCTTTCCAACTATGGCGAGCTTCCATCCCGGCATTGCCGTAGCCAGGAATGCGCGCAAAAGATCGAGCTGCCGCTTCTCAGGAACAAGCCGGCCGACCGTCAATACGTATCGTCCTGGCTCCAATCCCAACCCGACCACCTGTTCGCTTTGCTGCGGCAAGTCCGAGAACACCACGCCATTCGGCACCACCTCGCAGGGTTTGCCATATTTGGAAGTGATGAGGTCGCCTATGCTGCGACTGACCGCAATGCGCTTGCTAGCATAGCGCATTCCGACAGCTTCGCCGGTCCTCAGGACCATACGCGCCGCCCAGCCCCATTTTTCCCTATTATAGTCCTCACCATGATGCGTGACGACGACCCGCAGGCCGACAGCACGAAGCAACGGCGTTACAATTGCAGGACCTATACCGTGAATGTGCACCAACGCCGGCCGCCGCACCATTGCGACAATTGCGCAGACCACGGAATGCAGCAGAGTCTCCAGATACTTGTTACTTAGAGTCCACAGTCGCAGTACCCGCACCCCCCTCCAGACTTTGGGGACATTCGAGGTGACGTAAGGAGACCGCATGCAGACGGTAACCCCCCTGCCTAGCTCGACCAACCTTGGTGCGAGATTTTCTGCATGCGTCTCGATACCACCCTGAATTTGAGGGAAGCCACGGAAGCCGAACATGTAGATCTCACGCCTTCTCATCTGGACTTCCTCCCAATCTAATTGTTCATAAATGTTCGCAACGGGTAATGCTCGTCCGGCGTAATGCGGCCCTTGACCAGCCGGGCCTTGACATTCTTGTTCAAGAACGACGTTCGCTCGACGTGCGGCGATGGACGCACGTCGGAATAATTAATATAGCTGTCAAAGCATATGCTCTTGCCGATCGAGACCTTGAGCTTGTTCTTGATGACCCATAACAACGGCTCGCCTTTCGGAAGCTGAGGGACCAAGTTGGACCGCATCGCGGTCCGCGCGGTCGTCACCATCCAGCAGTTCTGCCCACAGCTCGCGACCTTCTTCCGTGTCTGCTGGGCGGCCTCGCTATTCATGATCTCGTTCCATGATTCCCGCGCAAGATTTCCCATGGGGAGATCCGAGCGGACGTTGCAGGCCCATACGTCCGACCACGGGTCGATGAAGGCAAAATCCTTACCCGCACTGCACGGGATCAACCGATCATGACCGAGAATCTTCTCGATCAGGCCAAGGTTTAGGTAGGCTCGAAACCAGTTCTTTGGCTTCGGACTACGCAGCATCGCCGAAATAAGCCCCTCAACTTTCCGCGCTACTGCCTTCCGATCATAGAAGTAATTGTCGTTCTTGTAGAACTGCCACGCATTGTGAAGCGTGGAAGTTGCCAGCTCGAATCCCTCCTTGCGAGCGAACTCGTAGACATTGACGAGCTGATCGACGTTTTCGTCCTGGATGACCATCGCGAAGCCAAGGTCGGTGCCGCCGGCTTCGCGCAGCATACGAAGTCCCGCGATCTTGGTGCTGTAACCGTCCTTCTCGCCGCGAATTCTGTCGCTGGTCTCCTGATCGCCCTCGAGCGAAAAGCGTACCTTGATGTTGGGGTGTTTCTTGATGATCGGAACGAGGCGCTCCGGATGCAGCCCGTTCGACGATATTTCCGTCACTCTTGCCTTCGGATAGAGAAGATCGATCATCTCTCCGAGGTCTTTGCGAAGCGTCGGCTCTCCACCCGACACATTCAGATTGTCGAAGCCGGATGGAAGCTTCGACAACGTAGCCAGCGACACCTCTTCTTTTGGCTCGGTCGGATTCTGCCATATGTAACACATCTGACATTTGGAGTTGCAGCGGAACGTGGAAATGACGGTAAGGTCCATTTTATGATCCAACTTTCCTGTGTAAGCCGACTGATGCAATCAGATCCTCGTATAACGAGAGTAACGTCGCACCGTGTTCCTCAAGCGAGTACTCGTTCTCGACGGTCTTGCGTGCGTTGCGACCGAACACCTCGCGACGACTGCGATCGACGAGAAGAGTTCTGACTTTTTCGGAGAGTTGAACAACGTCGCCAGGGTCAAACAACAGACCTGTCGTCCCGTCTCTGACCAACTCGGGAATTCCGCCAATGCGGGAAGCGACGATCGGCTTGCCATGCGCCATCGCCTCAAGGATCGAGAGAGGACTGTTTTCGTGCCACACCGAGGGCACGACAATCACACCCGCCTCCCTGATTGTGCGCTCGAGGTCGATGCCCATGAGATGCCCTCTGAACTCCGCCGCGGGGTATTTCCGCCGAAGCTCATCGAAAAGCGGTCCAGTGCCAGCGATCACCAGTCGCCAGGCTCCTTGGGCTGTCGCATGAGCTTTAAGGAGATCCTCAACGCCTTTTTCAGGCGACAGGCGCCCGAAATACRGTGCGTATCCATCATCTCCGACAGAGGTATCGATACGCGATGCGTCTATCCCGTTCGGAATATGAACCACCTTGTCGGCACCGAACCGACGGACAATGGCCTCATACATGAACTTGCTCGGCGCAATGAATTTTCCGACACGGTGATAGCTTCCCAGCAGCGCGTGATAGCGCGCCTCCGCCCAAAGCAAGGCGCTGCGCCCAAGAGAGCCGTCGGCGCAGCGGCGAGCGAGAATCGTCTCAAAGGCGCCATCCCCGCATCTCGTACACACCTGTCCGTTGCTGAGCTGCGTATAGATGGGACACACCGGTTTGTAGTCGTGAAGCGTGAGAACGACGGGAACCCCCATTTCCGCTGCTGCGGTGACGATCGAGGGAGTGAGCTGGTGATAGATATTATGACAGTGCAGTATGTCCGGCTTCTCATCTCGGATGAGGCGCGTAATTTGCGAGACAGCTTCGGATGAATGAATAAAGGATAATGCCGATCTCAGTTTTTCGCGTCTTGATGATGCGCGATACGATTTCCGCGAAACAAAGTACGATTGGAAGCGTGATGGAATATTTCGATCGTCATTCATGGAGAATTCGACGACGTCAACATTCCGCCTGCGCATCAACTCCATCTCATCGAACATCACGACTTCGGAGCCGCCGTTACGAAAGAAGAACTTGTTCGCAAACAACACTTTCAGAGCRTGCCGATCCGATCCATCAAGCCGTTCTCGTCTAGACGACGGGACATCTTGCTCCGGGCTCAGCCTCGATCGGGCCACCGAAACAGCAACCTCTTCGCTGAAATCGAACGAAGGCTCCGTCATCGCCGCGGTCCTTATCTGGAGACCGAAACAGGCCACACTGCGGGGCGGACACTAACGCCTGCAGAATGATGTTCGGTCGGGCGGTGCAAGGCTGATCTCGTCGCAACTACAACCATCAGCAGGATGATAGGTGGTCGTCATGCGCCGATATTGACGGCCGTCAACTCGCCATCGGTGCGCGGCCTAGGATGGGGTGCTGGCCCTCTTCGAGTCCGAATGCAATTCTGAGGATACGAGCTGCTTCTAAGGACGCGCTCGGGCGTCAAAACGACATATCTTCATGATCGGCGCGAACTGCATGGTGACTGCCGGATCGCAACTGCTCGATGCAATGCGGAGAGAGGATGCCCGAGCACCTTGAGCCAATTGGCGTAATCCCCGATCAAGGGTTGATCGCGTTGGTCATGATGCTCCGATTTAACGGCCTCGCCATAGATCCTGAGCGCATCCGTCATCAGTTTGGGACCATCATCAGGGTCGCCGAGGTTCTCCGCTGTGCCAAGGAGCTTGGGCTGAAGGCACGTGTCGTCAGGACCAATTGGTCTAGGCTTTCCGGTCTGCCGATGCCGGCGCTCGCCATCCTTCGGGAGGATAGATTTCTTATCTTCGGAAAGGCCACCGAGGAGCGGGTCATCGCGCTCGAGCCGGGTCGCCCGCAACCGGTCATGATGTCGCGGATGGAACTCGAAGCCGTCTGGGACGGCGCGGTCATTCTGATGACGCGTCGAGCCTCTCTTTCCGATCTGGCGCGGCGTTTCGACATCACGTGGTTTCTCGGCGCAATCAGAAAATACCGGCGATTGCTCCTCGAAGTCCTTGCAGCATCGTTCTGCCTTCAGCTCTTTGCCCTGGTATCGCCGCTCTTCTTCCAGGTGGTTATCGACAAGGTTCTAGTGCATCGCAGCATGAGCACGCTGGACGTACTTGCCATCGGCCTCGTAGCGACCGCGATGTTCGAAACGATCCTTGGAGTTCTACGTACATACCTTTTCTCTCACACCACCAACCGAGTCGATGTCGAACTCGGCGCTCGGCTGTTCCGCCACCTGTTGGCGTTGCCGATCGGCTACTTCCAGGCGCGGCGGGTGGGTGACTCTGTCGCGAGGGTCAGGGAACTCGAAAATATCCGCAATTTCCTGACGAGTTCCGCTCTGACCTTGGTCATCGACCTATCGTTTTCGGTTGTCTTCGTTGCATTGCTGGCCTTCTACTCGCCAACGCTAACCTGGATCGTTCTCGCCTCGCTTCCGGTCTATGTCGCGATTTCTGCCGGAGCGACGCCTCTGTTTCAGCGGCGGCTCGACGAAAAATTTCAGCGGGGTGCGGAGAACCAGGCCTTTCTTGTGGAGAGCGTGACCGCGATGGAAACGCTCAAGGCGATGGCTGTGGAGCCTCAGATGCAACGCCGCTGGGAGCAACAGCTCGCCGGATACGTCGCAGCGAGCTTTCGTGTCATCAGCCTGGCGAACGTGTCCAGCCAATCGGTCCAGCTTGTCAACAAACTGGTCGGCGTCGCCATCCTCTATTTCGGCGCTCGGTTCGTCATCGCTGGCGATCTTACCGTTGGCGAGCTGGTTGCCTTCAATCTGATCTCCGGTCGCATCAGCGCTCCAGTCCTCCGACTAGCCCAGACTTGGCAAGATTTTCACCAAGCCAGACTCTCGATCGCGCGCCTCGGCGACATCCTGAATACAGAGCCGGAGCCTGTTTACAGGCCTGGCAAAATGGCGCTGGCTACGATCCGAGGTGATATTGCGTTCGAACAGGTKACCTTTCGCTACCGCATCGATGGGCCCGAGATCCTTCGAGATGTGCAGCTGCACGTTCCGGCAAGGCAGGTCATTGGAATAGTGGGCTCCTCGGGATCGGGGAAGAGCACTTTGGCCAAACTGGTGCAGCGGCTGTATATCCCCGAGCGAGGCCGGGTTCTGGTCGACGGGATCGACGTGACTCAGGTAGACCCCGCCTGGCTGCGCAGACAGATCGGTGTAGTTCTCCAGGACAGTGTCCTCTTCAACTGTTCGATCAGGGACAATATCGCCTTCGCGGATCCCGCGACATCGACGGAGCGTGTGGTTGAAGCGGCCACGATGGCCGGTGCACACAATTTCATTCTACAGTTACCGAACGGATACGACACCATAGTCGGCGAACGCGGCAGCAGCCTGTCCGGCGGACAGCGTCAGCGCATTGCGATTGCACGCGCGCTGGTAACCGATCCACGGATCCTGATCTTTGACGAGGCGACCAGCGCACTCGACTACGAGAGTGAGCACATCGTTCAACAGAACATGGCCAAAATCGTGCAGGGCCGTACCGTCCTGATCATTGCGCATCGGCTATCGGCCTTACGAATGGCCGACCGGATCATCACAATTGAAGATGGCCGCCTGGTCGAGGATGGTTCTCATCAAGAGCTGGTCAAGCGCGGAGGACGTTATTCAAAGCTCTTCCGCCTACAGTCGGGCTTCCATGACCTTACATAGACTGTCCTTCGCTTGCGTCGACACCAACAGGCGACACGGTCGAGCTCACGCCGGCATCGACGAGGCCGCATGAGACAGACAACCGCAGAGACGTTCGACGATCCGGGGCTGTTTGTGCTCGACCTCCTGCTCCGATTGCGTGGTGTCGACAGCAGCCTGGATCACATTCGCCAGTTGTCCGGTTACACGCTTATTGGTGTCCCGGAAATGCTCGCTTATGCGAGGGAGCTCAATCTCTCTGCAAGCTGTGTTCTGACCGATTGGGACGGACTATCAGCATCAGCCCTGCCTGGCATCCTCCCGATTCGCAGCGGGAGCTTTCTCCTACTCGGAAAAGTACATGGCCACGAGGCCGTGGTGATGACCGCTGGCGCCGAAAGGCCATCTATCATTTCCAGATACGAGCTTGAGTCCAATTGGGACGGACGGCTCGTCGTGATCGCCCAACGACGCGCCATCATCGCTCGGCTTCTGCGCTTTTCACGATCCTGCCTGGAATTCATTCGGCGTTCAAAGGAGCGCTCCCTGATTGTCGGGGCACGACTGGCTGGTATGTTCTCGTCTCGCGCCGATCGCGCACCTGCAACGTCTGAGCAGCGGTCGGCCGCGCCGACGGAGCCGCCCCGGAATGCGAACAGCGGGAATGCGGTCATTGTTTTCGCGGATCACGCCCGCAAGCTCGGGCGCGCCGTTGTCGGGCTAACGCCTTCCCGCGGGATTCATCCGAGCGAAGCACTCGCTTTCCTCCCCGCAGCGCTCGAAATCATCGAGACCCCTCCTTCGCCGGTTGGACGTACCATCGTCGTCAGCATCACGGCGGGTTTCGTTGTCGCCCTGCTCTGGGCCTGCCTTGGAACCATCGACATTGTTGCTATCGCTCCTGGCAAGATCATCCCGAGCGACCGAACCAAGACCATCCAGCCCTTCGAGACCGCCGTTGTTCGCGCGATCTACGTTCACGACGGCCAAACCGTCAGAGCCGGTGAACGCCTGATTGATCTGGATGCGACCATTTCGGCTGCAGAGCTGAACCACCTCAAGAGCGATCTGATGAGTGCGCAGCTCGACGCCGCCCGCTTGAAGGCGTTACTGTCAAATAAGCCTAATCTCGCTTCGGCGTTTAACCCGCCCCCAGCCGCCACACCTACTCTGATCGAGATGCATCGTCGCTTTCTCGTCAGCCAAGCCACCGAGCAGGCTGCCAAACTCGCTGCAATTGACCGCCAAATCTCACAAAAGGAGGCAGAGCGAGCCACTTCGAAAGCGTCGATGGATAAGCTGAAAGCCACAATTGGCCCGCTCCAGCAGCGCGTCGAGATACGCGAGCAGCTGTACCAGAAAGAACTCGGTTCCAAGCTGCAATACCTGGCCGACTACCAAGAGCTACTCGGTCAGCGACAGGAGATACTCGTTCAGCAAAGCCGCTTTGGCGAAGCAGATGCCGCCATCGCGGTCCTGGTGGAGAACCGCAACAAGGCCATCGCCGAATACGAACGAACGTTGCTCGAGGAACTCGCCAAGGCGGAACGGAAGGCTGCCGGTCTAAGCCAGGACGTCATCAAAGCCGAACGGCACACCGGCCTGCAAAACCTGACTGCGCCAATCGATGGCGTCGTACAGCAACTCGCGGTTCATACCATCGGGGGTGTCGTCACGCCGGCGCAACCAATCATGATGATCGTTCCAATCGATAGCAATCTCGAAGTCGAGGCCATGATCTCGAACCAGGATATCGGCTTCGTCGAGGCAGGCCAGGACGCCGCCATCAAGATCGATACCTTCAATTTCACCCGGTACGGACTGCTATATGGCAAGGTGATCAACATCTCCCAGGATGCTATTCCCCGGAACAAGCCACCGGAGAACGGCAGCACCAGGTCTCTCGGCGCCGGGACAACAAGCAGCGAACCCAATGGACAGGAGCTTGTCTACGCAGCGCGAGTGTCGCTCGACCGCAGCTACATGAACATCGAGAACAAGCGCGTCAGCCTTTCTCCCGGTATGGCCGCCACCGTCGAGATCAAGTCCGGATCACGCAGCGTCATTAGCTATCTCTTATCCCCGATCATGCGGTATAAGCAGGAAAGCTTGCGGGAACGGTAGCGCACGAGCAACTATGCAAGGGCATTCGCCGCGAATACCACGCGCTCTTACTGACGACGTTTCGCGGATGGCGAAGTCAGGATATCAATCAGATGCCGCCAGATCGGGGCTAAACGGCCGGCGCCGACCCCGCAGGCTCCTCCGATGACCTTCACTGCAGCGTCGAGAATCCGACCATGCCGATCTGGCGTTAGCAACTGCATGCCTTCGAGAGCAAGCGCGCTGAGGATCACCATGGCAAGAACAGCCAACGTGCGACGTGTTATGCCGGACGCAAACGCAAAGCCCATTACAGCGAAGGCAGCGAAGTGCTCCAGTTGAAGGCCAGCCAACCTCGGACGACCTTGAATTGGTGTCAGCGTTGCGAACGTGATGAACACGAGTACCAC
>NZ_JBFUES010000172.1:0-9993 GCF_056403875.1 Bradyrhizobium sp. P2_E8 | reverse complement strand
GAACAAGGGCGGTCTCCAGTACGCGCCGCCGATTCGCTGATCCCGCTTGATCGGCGGCACGCGGCGATGAGCACCGAGGCTCGAAAACCGCCGGCCCAGATCGCGCTGAAGATCAGGCGCATCCTGGGCGGCAAGGCAGGCTGGAACGGCATCGCCGTCCAGTTTGCCTTTGCGGCGATCCTGGGCTGGATCGGCTATGAGATCGTCTCCAACGCCCGCGCCAATCTCGAAAACCAGCACATTGCCGCCGGCTTCGGCTTCCTCAGGAACAATGCCGGCTTCGACGTCAACCAGACCCTGATCCCCTACACCGGCTCGGACACGTTCCTGCGCGTGTTCGTGGTCGGGCTCTTGAACACGCTCGTGGTCTCGGTGGTCGGCATCGTCTTCGCCACCCTGATCGGCTTCGTCGTCGCGCTGTGCCGGCTGTCGCCCAACTGGCTGCTGTCGCGCATAGGCGRGCTCTATGTCGAGATCATCCGCAACCTGCCGCTGCTGTTCCAGATCCTGTTCTGGTACCTGGCGGTGCTCGCGGCACTGCCAAATCCGCGGCAGAGCATTTCGCTGCTCGGCATTGCCTTCGTCAGCAATCGCGGCCTCGTCATTCCCCGTCCGATCGGCGAGAGCGGGTTCGAGCCGTTCCTGGCGATGCTGGTCCTCGGCATCGTCGCATCGCTGGCATTGCGCTTCCATGCGCGGCGCGCACTGTTCCAGCGCGGGCAGGTGATCCGGATCTGGCCTTATGTGCTGGGCCTGCTGTTCGGACTGCCGCTGGTCACGATGCTGATCTTCGGTCTGCCCTTCACCTTTGAGCTGCCGCAGCTCAAGGGCTTCAATTTTGCGGGCGGCTCGCGGATCATCCCGGAGTTCGTGGCGCTGACAGTGGCCTTGTCGACCTATACCGCCGCCTTCATCGCCGAGATCGTGCGCGCCGGCATCCTGTCCGTGCACAAGGGACAGATGGAGGCGGGGTCATCGCTGGGCCTCAGCCGCGGCACCACGCTCCGGCTGATCGTCGTGCCGCAGGCGATGCGCGTGATCGTGCCGCCGCTGACCAACCAGTATCTCAACCTCACCAAGAACTCCTCGCTTGCCGTCGCCATCGGCTATCCTGACCTGGTGTCGGTGTTCGCCGGCACCTCGCTGAGCCAGACCGGACAGGCGATCGAGATCATCGCCATGACGATGGGCGTCTATCTCTTGATCTCGCTCGTCACCAGCGCCGTCATGAGCGTCTACGGTTGGCGCGTCAGCCGGAGTCTGGGCGCATGACCGACATCACCTCGTCCACCTTCGTCCGCCGGGACCTGCTCACCGAGCGTCCCGCGCCGGTGAAGACCACGGGCTTCGTCGGCCTGATGCGCACGCGCCTGTTCAACTCGCCGACCAACATTCTGCTCACGATCGTGGGCGCCTTGCTGCTCTGGTTCACCATCATTCCCTCGGTCAGGTTCCTGCTGGTCGATGCGGTCTGGGCCGGCACGGATCGCACGGCCTGCCTGACCGAGAATGCCGGATTTGTGGTCGGCGCCTGCTGGCCCTACATCCAGGCCAAGCTGCCGCAACTGATCTACGGCTTCTATCCCGAGGCCGAGCGCTGGCGGGTCAACCTCACGCTCTTCCTGGCGGCGGCTCTGCTGGTGCCGCTGCTGGTTCCGCGCCTGCCGTCGAAAGGGCTGAACGCCGGCCTGTTCTTCTTCGCCTTTCCGGTGGTTGCATTCTTCTTGCTGCATGGCGGCGGCATCTCGGGCTTCGGCCTGAGCTGGACGGCCGGCCTCCTGCAATTGTTCGACGACAGCATCATCGGGGCAGGGCAGGTCCTGCTCAATCTCAGCAAGACGTCGGCCATCGCCCCGCTGCTGTGGGTCATCGGCAACCTCGTCGTCCTTGTCGGCACGGCGATCTACTGGCTGATCTTTCCGCTGACCTGGCTGCGCGATCAGCTCCAGGGCACGGGCCAGTCGGTCTGGGCCGATTTCGCCATCACCGCCGTGATCGTCTCGCTGATCGCCTTTGTCCTCGGCGGCGGCGTACGTACCGGCTGGCGCGCGCTCGCATCGAGCTTTGCCACCTTCGTCGCCATCGCGATCGTGATCAAGCTGATGGGGCTCGATCATGGCGGGCTGCCGATCGTGCAGACAGGCCTGTGGGGCGGCCTGCTGGTGACGCTGGTGGTCTCCGTCACCGGCATCGTCACCTCGCTGCCGATCGGCATTGCATTGGCGCTCGGCCGCCGCTCCACCATTCCGCTGATCCGGATCTTCTCGATCGCCTTCATCGAGTTCTGGCGCGGCGTGCCGCTGATCACCGTGCTGTTCTTCGCCACCTACATGCTGCCTCTGTTCCTGCCCRGCAATTTCACGGTCGACGGCCTGGTGCGCGCGCTGGTCGGCATCGCGCTGTTCACGGGCGCCTATCAGGCCGAGAACGTCCGAGGCGGGCTCGCTGCTATCCCGCGCGGGCAGGGCGAGGCCGCGGCCGCCCTGGGTCTGTCCTGGTGGAAGACGACCTCGCTGATCGTGCTGCCGCAGGCGCTGCGCCACGTCATTCCGAACCTCGTCAACAGCTTCATCTCGCTGTTCAAGGACACCTCGCTGGTCTCGATCGTGGCGCTGTTCGACCTCCTGGGCTCGCTCAGGGCCTCGTTCTCGGATCCGAAATGGTCGACGCCGTCCACCGCGTTCACGGGCTTTGCCTTCGCGGGGATCATCTATTTTCTGTTCTGCTTCGGAATGTCGCGCTACTCGCTGTTCGTCGAGCACCGCCTCAACGCCCACCGCCGCACCTGATCGAGGCCACCATGTCCGACCCCATCGTCAAGATTTCCGGCCTGAACAAATGGTACGGCGAATTTCACGTCCTGCGCGACATCGACCTCGAGGTGAAGAAGGGCGAGCGCATCGTGATCTGCGGGCCCTCGGGCTCAGGCAAGTCCACGCTGATTCGCTGCATCAATGCGCTGGAGGAATTCCAGGAGGGCGAGATCGTCGTCGATGGCATCGAGCTCGGGCCGAACCTCAAGCATGTCGACGCCGTGCGCCGCGAGGTCGGCATGGTGTTCCAGAGCTTCAACCTGTTCCCGCATCTGACGGTTCTGGACAATTGCACACTGGCGCCGATCTGGGTCCGCAACATCCCCAAGAGGGATGCCGAGGCGACCGCGATGAAATTCCTGGAGCGGGTCAAGATCCCGCACCAGGCCAACAAGTTTCCGGGCCAGATGTCCGGCGGCCARCAGCAGCGCGTCGCGATCGCGCGGGCGCTGACGATGAATCCCAAGGTGATGCTGTTCGACGAGCCGACTTCGGCGCTCGACCCCGAGATGGTCAAGGAGGTGCTCGACACCATGGTCGACCTCGCCGAGGAGGGCATGACCATGCTGGTCGTGACCCACGAGATGGGATTTGCCCGCGAGGTCGCCAACCGCGTCGTGTTCATGGACGCCGGCCAGATCATCGAGGCCAACACCCCGAACGAGTTCTTTGCGGCCCCCCAGCACGCCCGCACAAAACTGTTCCTGAGCCAGATTTTGCGGTGAGCACCCGCAATCCGGAGGCCTCGCCGGCCTGACCGAGCCACCAGCTTCGCACCATGCGAATCAGCTTGCCTCTTTTCGGACCATCCTCCGGAGAGAGACCTTGCAGAGCAGTGTCGGCGCGCGCGCATACCAGAATGCGCGTTTGGAAAAGAAGTTGAGGAAGCAGGCGGACGCCGTCATGTCCTTCGCGATCGAGGCGCTCGGGCAGGGCCGATTTGACGAGGTCGAGATACTCTGCCGCGAGATCTTGAAGGAGGTGCCGGATCATTTCCACGCCACGCACCTGCTCGGCCTCCGCGCGTTTGATGGCCGGCGGCTCGATGACGCGGAATTCCTGCTCGAGCGCGCGGTTGCGCTCRATCCGCGTTCGCCGGACGCCCATAGCAATCTCGGGGCCGTGTATTTCGATCTCCAGAAATTCAAGGACGCCCGCGCATGCCAGGAGAAGGCCATTGCGCTGAAGCCGAATTGTCCGATCACCCTGACCAATCTCGGCAATACGATGCTGCACCTCGGCCTCGCCAAGGAAGCGATCGGACTGCACGAACGCGCCATCAGGCTGAAGCCGGACTTTGCCGATGCATTCTGCAATCGTGGCATGGCGCAGCTGATGATCGGCGAGTTCGAACGCGCCGGGGAGAACTTCGATCGCGCCCTGTCGCTTCAGCCGAGCCATGCGGAAGCGATCGCCGGCAAGGGCATGGTGAGCCTCGAGCTCCGGCATTTCGAGGCGGCGGAAGCCGCTCTCGACACAGCGCTCGCGCTCAAGCCGGGTTCACCGCGGATTCTGGTGCAGCGTGGACGGCTCTATCTGACTCTGTCCCGGCTGCAGCAGGCGGCGGCGGATTTCGACGCCGCGCTGGCGCAATCGCCACGGAACGAGCTCGCGCTGTGCTGGAGGGCGCAAGTCGACATCATGGTGAGGAACACGGCGGGGGCGATGGCGGGCGTCAAGACGCTGCTCGAGGTCAATCCGCAATCCGAGGCGGGAATGGCGCTCCTGGCCTCTTGCTATGCGAACCAGGGAGACATCGCGACGGCGCTCAAACATCTCGATGCGGCGCTGGCGATCGCGCCGGACTTTCCGGAGGCCATCGGGTACAAGATCTTCGTGCTGGATTACCTGCCCGAGGCCGATTTCGTGGTCCAGCAGGCGGCGCGGAAATATTGGTGGGATCAGATCGGCGCCAAACTCCCGCAAAGGGCGCTGTCGCCGCGCAAGCTCGATCCGGACCGACAGATCGTGATCGGATATGTCGCTTCCGAATTCAGGCAGCATTCGGCGGCGTACTCCCTGTTGCCGGTGATGCGCCATCACGATCACGCCAAGTTCAAGATCGTCTGCTATTCCTGCTGGCCGTTGCAGGATGGGATGACCGAGAATTTCAAGGCTTGCGCAGATGTCTGGGTCGAGGCCGCGCAGTTTTCGGACGACGAACTGGCCGATCGTATCCAGGCCGACGGGATCGATATTCTGATCGATGTGTCCGGACATACGACCGGCAGCAGGCTCCATGTCTTCGCCCGCAAGCCGGCCCCCATCCAGGTCACGGGTTTCGGTCACGCCACAGGTACGGGTCTTCAGACGATGGACTACGTGCTCGCGGATCCGATCTTCATTCCGCAATCGGCGCGTCATCTGCTGGCCGAAAAGGTCTATGACCTGCCGAGCCTGATCACGATCGACCCCATCCTGGATGTGCCGCCGTCGGAGCTTCCCATGCTCCGSAAYGGCTAYGTGACCTTCGGCGTGTTCAACCGSATCTYCAAGATYTCSGACGAGGCMATSCGSGTGTGGTCGAAAGYGATGCGMGAGGTGACSGGATCGAAGATCATCATCAAGMAYRSMCTGCTYGACGATCCAWTGCTGCGYGACCGCCTGRTYGCGCGGTKCGTGGCASAGGGCATYGCCGARGAGAACGTCATCTGCATGGGYWCGACMCCGCGCMMCGASCAYYTGCKGGCCTTTGCGRAYGTSGACATWTCSCTCGATACSTTCCCGCARAAYGGCGGCRTCAGCACCTGGGAATCGCTCTATGCGGGCGTTCCGGTCGTCGCCAAGCTCGGCAACGGCTCCTCATCGCGCGCCGGCGGCTCCATTGTGGCGGCCGTCGGTCTTGGCGACTGGGTCGCCGATGACGACGAGGGCTATGCCGCGATCGCGTGCAAATATGCCGCGCAGCCCGCCCATCTGGCGAAGCTGCGCGCGGATCTGCCGGCTCAGATCGCCAATTCACCGGCCGGCAACATCGAGATCTACACGCGTGAGGTCGAGGCGGGCTATCGCCAGTTCTGGCGCGACTATTGTGCCGCGGCCTCGGAAACCTGCGACGTTGCGTAGGCAGGTCAGCCGCGACGGACCGGGACGTCCAAAGCCCCGGGGAATCCCGGATGGGTTGCCGCTCCGGCTGACCGGCCGGCCTCGGCTGCGAATCAGTTAGACTCTCACCAAGGCCATCCTCCGGAGAGCAACCTTGCAGAACAGCGGCGGCGCGCGCGCATTCCAGAATGCGCGATTGCAGAAGAAATTGATGAAGCAGGCCGATGCTGTCATCTCCGCCGCGGCCGCCGCCTATGGCCAGGGCAGATATGCCGAGACGGAGGCGCTCTGCCGTGAAATCCTGAAAGCGCTTCCGGATCATGTCGACGCCATGCACCTGCTCGGCATGTGCGCGCATGACGGCCGCCGCCTGGAGGAGGCGCAACAGCTGCTCGAGCGCGTGATTGCGCTCGATCCGCGCCTGCACGATGCCCACAACAACCTCGCGACCGTGCATTTCGACCTCGGCGATTTCGAGGAGGCGCGGCGGTGCCAGGAGAGGGCCATCGCGCTGAAGCCGAATTTCGCGGTGGCGCTGACCAACCTCGGCAATACGCTGATGCATCTGGGGCAGTACGAGCAGGCGCTCGAGCTGCACGAGCGCGCTATCAAGATCAAGCCGGATTACGCCGATGCGTTCTGCAATCGCGGTATGGTCGAGATATTGCTGGGACAGATCATGCGCGCCAAGGAAAGTTTCGATCGCGCCCTGCTGTTTCAGCCGCGTCACGCCGAGGCCATCGTCGGCAACAGCATGGTCAGCATGGAGCTCCGGCACCACGAGGAGGCGGCAGCCAAGCTCGCCATGGCGCTCGCGATCAAGCCCGGCTCGCCGAGGATCCTGGCCCAGCGTGGGCGGCTCAGTTACGAGTTGCAGCGCCTGGAGCCGGCGCTTGCGGATTTCGAGGCGGCGCTTGCGATCTCGCCCAAGCTCGAACTGGCTCTCCGGGGCAAGGCTCAGGCCTGCCTCGTGATGGGAAAGACCGCGCAGGCGATGGCGGCCGCAACCGCCTTGATCGAGCAAAATCCGCGCTCCGAGATGGGGCTGGCGCTGATGGGCTTCGCGTATTCGAACCAGGGAGAGATGGACGCCGCGATCGAATATCTCGATCGCGCGCTGGCGATCCGGCCGAACTATGGGGACGCGATCAGGGGAAAGATCTTCTTGCAGGACTACCGCGCCGAAGCCGATTTCGCGCTCCAGCAGGCGGTACGGCGAGATTGGTGGGACTTGATCGGCTCCAAGCTGCCGCGGAGGACGCTGCCGAAGCGGCCGCTTGATCCGGAAAAGCGAATTGTGGTCGGCTATGTCGCTGCCGAATTCCGGCAACACTCGGCGGGCCTGACCTTGCTGCCGGTGCTGCGCCACCATGATCACGCCAATTTCGAGATCATCTGCTATTACTCCTGGCCGGGAGCGGACGAGTACACCGCCATGTTCAAGTCAATGGCGGACGTCTGGGTTGACGCCTGGGACCTTTCGGACGACGAGCTCGCCGATCGCATTCAGGCTGACAATGTCGACATCCTGATCGACGTATCGGGACACACAACCGGCAACAGGCTGCAGTGTTTCGCGCGGAAGCCGGCCCCGATCCAGGCCACCGGCTTCGGACACGCGACGGGCACGGGCATGCAGACCATGGACTATGTGCTCGCGGATCCCATTTTCATTCCACCGCCGGTCCGGCACTTGTTTGCCGAAAAAATCCACGATCTGCCGTGCCTGATCACGATGGAGCCCGTTTCGGATCTGCCGCCTTCCGAGCTGCCGCTGCTCCGCAACGGCTACGTCACCTTCGGCGTATTCAACCGCATCTACAAGATATCGGATGATGCGATCCGTGTGTGGTCGCGCTTGATGCGGGAGCTGCCGGGATCGCGGATCATCCTCAAGCATGGTTTGCTCGATGATCCCCTGTTGCGCGACGGCCTGGTCGCACGCTTCGTTGCCCAGGGCATTGCCGAGGAGAACATCACGTGCCTCGGCACCACCTCGCGCAACGATCACCTGTTGGCCTTTGGCAAGGTCGATATTTCCCTGGATACGTTCCCGCAAAATGGCGGCATCAGCACCTGGGAATCGCTCTACACGGGTGTTCCCGTTGTGGCCAAGCTCGGCAACGGTGCCTCCTCGCGCGCCGGCGCCTCCATCGTGGCTGCTGTCGGTCTCGGCGATTGGGTCGCCGAGGATGACGAGGGGTATGTCGAGATCGCCCGGAAATTTGCCTCGCAGCCGGCGCTTCTGGCCGAGKTGCGCGCAAGTCTGCCGGCTCAGATTGCAGCCTCGCCCGCCGGCAATGTCGAGATCTACACGCGTGAGCTCGAAGCGGGTTATCGCCGGTTCTGGCGCGACTATTGTGCTGCCGCCTCGGAAAGCGACGACGCTGCGTAGGCAGGTCGGGCGCACCAGGCGGTTCCTGAGCTAGATCCCGCGTCGAGCCCCGGGATATGCCCGAGCTGTTGCCGGTCCCGCTGACCGGCCGGGCGGGCACGCGAATCAGTTAGGCTCTCCCCGAGCCATTTCCGGAGAGACACCTTGCAGAGCAGCGCCGGCGCGCGCGCATTCCAGAATGCGCGATTGCAGAAGAAATTGAAGAAGCAGGCGGACGCCGTCATCTCCGCCGCGTCGAGCGCCTATGGCCAGGGCAGATACGCGGAGACCGAGGCGCTCTGCCGCCAGATCCTGCAAGCTGTTCCGGATCATTTCGACGCCACGCACCTGCTCGGCCTGTCTGTGCAACAGGGCGGGCGCCTGGAGGAGGCGCAACAGCTGCTCGAGCGCGCGGTCGCGATCGATCCGCGTTCGCACGAGGCCTACAACAATCTCGCGGCTGTGCACTTCGTCCTTCAGAAATTTGAGGCCGCCCRCACCTGTCAGGAGAAGGCGATCGCGCTGAAGCCGAATTTTCCGCCGGCTCTGACCGGCCTCGGCAATACCTTGCTCCACATGAACCTGCCCGAACAGGCCATCGAGCTGTACGATCGCGCGATCAGGCTGAAGCCCGACCATGCCGATGCGCTCTGCARTCGTGGCATGGCCGAGCTGGCGCTGGGCCAATTTGACCGCGCCAGGCAAAGTTTCGATCGCGCTTTGTTGTTTCAGCCGCGTCACGCCGAAGCGCTCGTCGGCAAAGGCGTGGCCAGTATCGAGCTCAAGCACTACGATGAAGCGGAAGCCGCGCTCGCAGCGGCGCTCGCGATCAGGCCCGGTTCGGCGAAGATCCTGGCGCAACGCGGGCGGCTCAATCTTGCGCTATCGCGGCCGGAGCAGGCGGCAGCGGATTTCGATGCCGCGCTTGCGCTTTCGCCCAAGCTCGAGGTGGCCTTGCGGGGAAAAGCGGAAGTTTCGCTCGGCATGGGGAATACGGCGCAGGCGATCCTGGCGTGCAAGACGTTGCTCGAGGAAAATCCACGCTCCGCGATCGCGTTAGCGCTGCTGAGCGCCTGCTTTGCAAACCAGGGAGAGATCGCAACCGCGATCGAACATCTCGACGCGGCGTTGGCAATCTCGCCGGATCTGGACTTGATCGCGCGGAAGATCCACTTTCTGGACTTTCTCTCAGATGCCGATTTCGCGGTTCAGCAGGCGGCGCGAAAATATTGGGGTGAAACGATCGGCGCCAGAGTGCCGCAAAGGACGCTGGCGCCGCGGCAGCTCGATCCCGACAGGCGGATCGTGATCGGCTATGTCGCTGCCGAATTCTGGTACCACTCGGCGGCGTTCGGCCTGTTGCCGGTGCTCCGCAATCACGATCACGCCAAGTTCGAGATCGTCTGCTATTCGTGTTCGCCGTTGCGGGACGAGATGACCGCCCAATTCAAGTCGATGGCGGACGTCTGGGTCGACGCCTGGCAGCTTTCGGACGACGAACTGGCCGATCGTATTCAGGCCGACAAGGTCGATATCCTGATCGATGTGTCCGGGCATTCGACCGGCAACCGGCTCCCTGTCTTCGCCCGGAAGCCGGCTCCGATCCAGGTCACGGGTTTCGGACATGCCACCGGTACCGGCCTTCAGGCCATGGATTACGTGCTCGCGGATCCGATCTTCATTCCGGAATCGGCGCGCCATCTGCTTGCCGAAAAGGTCCATGACCTGCCGTGCCTGATCACGACCGATCCCATCCTGGAT